>JAIUMT010000138.1 GCA_022565415.1 Balneolales bacterium
CGGCCGTTAATGCGCCGGAATAGGTATGCCGATTGTTTATCGTGAGAACCTGCCACAAACTACCAAACGATTACAGTTTCCGAAATCGCGACTGAAAAAAGCGCAGATATTCTGGTTCGTATTCGAATGCGAGTCCTGTAACGCTGCTTCGATTCTCGTAAACCGCCTCCACCGATTCGGCCACCACATCCATATGAGCCTGGGTATAAACCCGGCGGGGGATGGTTAGACGAACCAGTTCCAACTTCGGATATATGTGTTCGCCCGTCTTTTTGTCTCGTCCCGACGAAACCACACCGCGTTCCATACCTCTAATTCCGGCATCTACATACAATGCGGCGGCAAGTGCCTGAGCCGGCAGTTTGTCTTGCGTCAGATGAGGTAAAATCCGTTTCGCGTCCAGAAACACACCATGGCTCCCGATTGGTTGCACAATCGGAATCCCCATGCCCATAATTTTTTCTCCTAAATATTGCACCTGACCAACACGGGCACGGATGTGATCTTCTTGTATAGATTCAGTTATTCCGATTGCCAGAGCTTCCATATCACGTCCGGCCATGCCTCCATACGTATGTAATCCCTCATAAATAACCACCAAATTGCAGGCTTTGTCGTAGAGTTCTTTGTCGTTCACGGCCAAAAATCCGCCGATATTTACCAGTGCATCTTTCTTCGCACTCATTGTCGCCGCATCGGTTAGCGAACATATTTCATGAACAATCTGTGCAACCGTGTGGTTTTCATATCCGGGTTCACGATCTTTAATAAACCACGCATTTTCGGCCACACGGGTCATGTCGTGCACAATTTTGATTCCGTATTTGTTGGTAAGCGCACGAACTTCCTTGAGATTCTTCATCGAAATAGGCTGACCTCCGGCCATATTCACCGATGTCGAAACCGTTACATAAGGAATTCGATCTGCACCTTTCTCCTTAATTAAATCCTCTAGTTTTTGCAGATTGATGTCGGCTTTGAACGGATGCAGGTTCTCCGGATCGTGAGCTTCATCAATGATAACATCAACAAATGTTCCTCCTGCGAGCTCTTGATGAAGTCGGGTTGTGGTGAAGTACATGTTGCCGGGCACAAAATCGTCCTCTTTGATGAGCAACTGGGAGATGATGTGCTCGGCGGCCCGACCTTGATGGGTGGGGACGATATATTTGTATCCGTAATGTTTGCGGATGGCCTCCTCCAAATGATAGAAGTTTTCGCTGCCTGCGTACGCCTCGTCGCCGAGCATCATACCGGCCCACTGACGATCACTCATAGCTGATGTACCGCTATCGGTAAGCAAATCGATGTACACATCTCTCGAACGTAACAAAAATGTGTTATATCCGGCCTCATGAATTGCTTTTTCGCGTTCTTCCTGCGAAATCATGCTTACTGGTTCGACCATCTTGATTTTATAGGGCTCTGCCCACGAACGTTTTCTCATAAGAATCTCTGACTAAGTTAAGTTATTACATCGCAACGCGATTACGCTTCAATATAGGAAAAACAAGACCGAAATCACGGGTAGTCGGGCAGTTCACATGGTCCATTTTGAGTTGATTCGTTCTAAATAGTGAACACCGATTTGGTGTGCCTTTTCTTCACAAAGTCTTCACATTAAAACCGTTTATTTAGGGCGTATTACACAAACTCTGTATTGTATTTAAAAACGCCGATTATGGCGACTTACTCTCATTATTATTTTAGCCAGAAAACGAAGCAATTAGTATGCATAAACCTAAATTAGGCGTAGTAGTAACGAACCTTGGCGGACCAACTTCTGAGGAAGCTACACGCGAATTTTTGTATAACCTTTTCAGCGATGGTGATATTATTAGACTGGGCGGCGGTAAAATCCAGACCGGACTTGCTGGATTGATTTCCAAGCTACGCTACAAGAAAATTGCTGAAAAGTACCGAGAAATCAGCGGATGTCCGAAGGGTTGCATGGGCAGTAAATACTGCTTAAACCGTGCCAATAAAGTAGTCTCCGACTGCTGCTCTCCGATTAATCCGCTCACCGAATTACAACGTCGAACCCTCGAAAAAGCGCTAGTCGAAGAGTTTCCTCAATTTGATGTCAAGGTGTATACCGCAATGCGATATTGGAGACCATTCGCCCATCAGGTTATGGATGAGATGCTTGAGGACGGTATAGAGCATGCCATTTTGCTTCCATTGTACCCGCACTTTTCATGGACAACAACCGGATCCAGCTTACGCGACTGGGAAGACGTTCGCAAAGATTTCAAAAAAGCTGGCAAAGAACCCAAGTGGAACGAATACACGGTCAAGTCCTACCATCTGAGCAAGCCATTTCTTGAGGCAGTAAACGAGCGCATCGACGAAGCCATGGAACGGTTCACTGAAGAAGAGAAAGGCAAAGTTCACCTCATCTTTACAGCTCACGGAACACCTGTCGTTGAGGTCGAAAGTGGAGATCCGTACACCGCTCAAATAGTAGAAACGGTTGAAGCCGTTATGGATATGCGCGACCGTCGCGAGAATTACTGGGTAAGTTACCAGTCTAAGGTTGGTCCGCAAAAATGGACCCAGCCAAACACCGAAGACCACGTAAAACGCCTGATTGAATACGGCGTTAAACATTTTCTCATGATTCCGATTGCGTTCGTAACCGACCATATCGAAACATTGCACGAATTGGGTATCGAATTACCCGAAGAACTTGAAGAAGACGGTTATCATTACGAAAAATTAGAAGTATCGGGCGGACTAAACGACCATCCGAAATACATACGGGCTTTAGTGGATGAAGTCCATTTCCGAATTAAACACCTGTTAGTTGACCATGCTGATGCAAATAAATCCGTTAACGGAGATGCTGAAGCACAAAATAAAGCGATTACAACCGCGTAAATAATGTCTTTAACCAACGCAATACTATCCGACTTTTTGATAGTCGGAGTTAGTCATTGGTATGCAGAACTCGAGGTTCGCGAACGATTTGCGCTATCATCTGATGCGCAGGAGTCGTTGTTACGCGAAGCCGATGCACTTGGGCTCGGCGGAATTATCGTACTAAGTACGTGTAATCGCACCGAACTTTTTGCCCGAGGTGATCGAGCTGAGATTCTGGCCGGTCTACTCCTGAAATACTCGCACGGAACCCGTTCCGATTTCGAGAAATATGGATTCACCAAACGCGGCGATGATGCGGTTCAGCATTTTTTCCGTGTCGCAGTCGGACTCGATGCACAGATTCTTGGCGACCTCCAGATTATCAAGCAAGTTAAAACAGCCTACGAACATGCCGGCGATTTCAACATGCTTGATGGCGTGATGCACCGCTGTGTTCAATCCGTTTTCCGCGCCCACAAACGCTCCCGAACGGAAACAAGTCTGGGATCTGGCGCTGCAACCACAGCCTATGCCGCCGTTCAGGCCGCGAAACACGAACTTGGTCCGCTCCGAAACAAGCGTGTTGTCCTAATCGGAACTGGCAAAATCGGCAAGGTTACCTGCATGAACCTCATCAGCATGGGCGTTAAAGAAGTCACGCTGGTGAACCGAAATGCACGAAAAGCTGAGAAACTAGCCGATCGGTTTGATGTGAACGTAGCTCCGTTTGAGTCAATGACGGCGCGATTAACCGATGCCGATTTAGTAATTGTTGCCACTGGCGCCAAAGAACCCATCATCCGACCAGCGCACATCCGGGCGGTGCGAGATGCGGGAAGTCAGCAGCCAATCGTTATGATGGACCTTTCGGTGCCCCGAAATATCGATCCACATGTTGGAGAAATGAGCAATATTCGGCGCATCAACATGGACATGCTCAACGATCGTCTCGACGAAACCTACAAAGATCGCGAAGCCAATATCCCGCTGGTCGAAGAGATTATTTCTGAGGAAATCACCGAATTTAAGCGGTGGTACAGCGAGCAACGCGTGGTGCCAACCATCAAAGCGTTGACCCAGAAACTGGAAGACATCCGTCGCATCGAAATGCAAAAATACGGATCCCGTTTTGGCGAAACAGAAGCCAAACATGCCGAACAACTCACCCGGCGCATTGTGAACAAAATCCTGGCTTATTCCATCGATCACCTCAAGGAACAACATGAAAGCGACGATCACGTTGCCCGCGTGGTACAGGACATGTTCAAAATTCAGATCGAAGAATAGTTTTTAATTTAATCGCAGGCGGATTTGATACGAATTGGTACGCGCGACAGCAAGCTTGCTGTATGGCAGGCTCAGATGGTAGCGGATGCACTGAAATCTTCGGGTCAGGAGTCGGAGCTGGTTTATGTTAAGACCGAGGGTGATCTCGTTTTAGACACACCGTTACCGCTAATGGGTGGAAAAGGGGTGTTTACAAAGGCTCTCGACGATGCGTTGCTCGAAAACCGAATCGATGTTGCCGTACATTCGCACAAAGATATTCCGACCCAATTGCCGGCAGGTCTCACCATTGCCACGGTTTTTGAGCGGGAAGACCCGCGTGATGTGTTTGTCATGCGTGCGAATCATCCGCTAAAGCCCGAAGAGTTTATGAATCCGGATGTAGCCGACAAAGCTGAAGGAACAATTGCGACGAGCAGTATGCGTCGGCAAGGTCAGTGGTTGCACCGATTCCCCCAGCACAAAACGGTAGATATTCGCGGAAATGTACAAACGCGACTGAGGAAACTGGACGAAAGCGACTGGGATGGAGCGATTTTTGCAGCAGCTGGCCTGCTACGACTTGGGCTCGAAGACCGGGTATCCAGTTATCTGGATTGGATGGTATGTGCCCCGGCTCAGGGGGCAGTTGCGGTGATGACACGCGAGAGCGACACGTCCACAATCGAAGCTTTGAAACTTCACCACCACGCTGAAACGGCTCTTTGTGTAGCTGCAGAGCGAAACTGTTTGCGACGTCTCGAGGCTGGATGCAGCGCTCCGGTAGGGGTTTACGCCCGACGACAAGACGACGAATATGTACTTTTTGCCAATGTGTTGAGTCCGGATGGAAAGTTGCATTTGGATGTGGAGTTGAAGTCCGATGCACGTGGCGTTGAAGAACTCGGATTTCAGGCCGCAGATCAGCTTTTGGCTGAGGGTGCCTCTGATTTAATCGGGTAATGGTATGAAACGCGTGCTGTTTACTCGTCCGTTGTCTGATTTCGACCTGGATTTGTGCAGGAAGTTGAATATCGAACCTGTTGTGCGTCCGTTGATTTCGATACGATCGATTTCCGTTGGAGAGAGTCTCCGGGAGGGGTCGGGTTTTTGGGGGGAGCTGGACCGGGCGACGGCGGTCGCGTTCACATCTCAACACGCGGTTGATGCACTTTTTGGCGACCTCCCGCCTGTACGTGACTTAAATGCGAAGCGCGATTCGACAAATCCGGCCGAGAAACTGCTCACTATTTTGCAAAAAAAACCGGTGTACACAGTTGGAGAGGCTACGGCTGATTCTCTCGACGAATTTGGCATCATGGCGCGTTTCCCAGAAGATTACAACGGAACGGTTTTGGCCGAAATGATGCAGTACGATGGAGTTCATACTTCGGTTATTCACTTTTGTGGTAACATCCGACGTCCGGAGTTCTACGACGAAATGACGAAAGTGGGAATCGATGTGGTCTCCGTGATTGTGTATGAAAAGACGAATACGAAGCTGGAATCAGATGATTTTGCTGTGTTTTTTAGCGATATCGATGCAGTTGCTTTTTATAGTCCGAGCGCAGTAGAGTCGTTTTGGGACCAGAACCTGCATACATTCGCTTCTTGCGCGTATTTCGCTATTGGTCATACCACACTCGCCTCGTTGGAAACACGCGGCGTCACTGCCAACGTGCCACGAATTCCGACATCCGAATTACTGATTAGAGAAATCGCCAGAGAAAACGCTGATTGATTGATGAGTAACGGACGTACATTACAGTCTATCAGAAATTGATGAAAATCATAGCTTCGATTGTTTTTCGTTTTGCTGGTAAACTGAACCTGATGGACGCGGTGAAACTTTAGCCATAGAAATTAGAAACTTGAAAAAAAATCAGCACATTGTTGCCGATGATCACGAATAAAACCAATTTATTATGTCGAATTTCCCTCCGATGAAGAACGATCTTTTACTGAAAGCACTGCGTGGAGAGCATGTGGAGCGCCCTCCGGTGTGGATGATGCGTCAGGCCGGGCGATATTTGCCCGAGTATATGGAGTTGAGGGGTAAGTATTCGTTTTTTGAGCGGGTTGAAACCCCGGAACTTGCCGCTGAAATCACCATGCAGCCGATTGACCGATTCGCACCCGATGCGGCAATTATCTTCTCTGATATCTTGGTTATTCCTCAGGCGCTCGGGCTCGAAGTTACCCTGAATGAGGGCGAAGGTCCGCGCTTGCCGAATCCCATCCGAACGGCAAAAGATGCCCTGGCGATTTCGGTGCCGGATGTGGCTGATCGACTTCATTATGTGATGGAGGCGTTGACGATTACCCGTAACCGTCTCGACGGAAACGCGACTCTTATTGGTTTCGCTGGCGCGCCGTGGACGATTTTGTGCTACATGATTGAAGGTCGCGGGTCTAAAGATTTCGCCCGAGTGAAGCAATTCTGTTACACCGAGCCTGATGCAGCCCGACATTTGCTCAGTGTCATAACCGACACAACCATAGCCTACCTCAAAGCACAGATAGGAGCCGGAGCACAAGTGGTGCAAGTATTCGACTCGTGGGCTGGACTTCTCGGACCCGAAGATTTTGCCGAATGGGCGTTTCCTTACTTAAGTAAAATCAGCGAATCAATTACCGAAGTACCGGTGATTTTGTATCCGAAAGGAAGCTGGTATGCGTTGGAAAGATTGGCGTACAAGACGAATGCATCGGCAATTGGTATCGACTGGACGGTCACGCCTGAGTATGCGCGGGAAGCCACACGCAACGGTATTACGTTGCAGGGGAATTTTGATCCGAGTAAGCTGATGTTGCCCCCAGACCAGATAAAATCGTCTGTAAAACGCATGATTCAGCGGTTCGGAGTGCAACGATATATCGCTAATCTAGGTCACGGAATTTTGCCGAATATCCCGGTCGACAACGCCCGGGCGTTTATCGAAGCCGTTAAAGAATACTCGTAAATATCGACTCACCATGAAAGCAGCGTTTATCGAATTTATTCATTCGCTTCAGTACCAAATTTGTCAGGAACTCGAGCAAGCCGACGGAAAAGCGGTGTTCATCGAAGATCGCTGGGAGCGCGAGGGCGGAGGTGGTGGTAAGTCTCGTGTTATCACCAACGGCAATGTCTTTGAAAAAGGCGGAGTAAACACCTCGATCGTCCACGGCGAATTGCCCGAACTCATCCGGAAACGCTTTGGCGTCTCCCAGGGCTGGTTTCTCGCTGCCGGAATTTCGCTGGTGATTCATCCGAAAAGTCCGATTGTTCCGACGGTTCATGCGAACTACCGGTATTTCGAACTATACGACGAAGAAGGAGGCGAGCTTCGCGATGCCTGGTTCGGAGGTGGCGCCGACCTCACGCCCTACTACCTCATTCCCGAAGATGCCCAACATTTTCATTTGATGCACAAACAAGCTTGCGATGGCGTCGACGAAACCCTGTTTCCGATATTCAAGCAACAATGCGACACCTATTTTCATAACGCGCACCGTGGCGAATCGCGCGGCGTTGGGGGAATCTTCTACGACTATATGAGGCCGTCTGACATGGTACAGCCGCAAAACGAAGATGGGTTCACATCCGAGCAATTATTGAACTTGGCGCGGCGAAATGGTCAGGCGTTTATTGATGCGTACATCCCAATTGTAAACCGAAATAAGTCAACAGAATTCAGTGAGGAACAGCGATACTGGCAGGAAATTCGCCGGGGAAGATATGTTGAGTTTAACTTAATTCACGACCGCGGGACGCTATTCGGACAAAAAACAAACGGCCGTGTGGAGTCTATTCTGATGAGTTTGCCTCCGCGCGCGCGGTGGGACTACAATTTCGAGCCTAAAAACGATTC
>JAIUMT010000139.1 GCA_022565415.1 Balneolales bacterium
CGGGAATCAGAACACTTTTTGCTTTGGTTATATCCCATCCTTCAATTGGTTGACGAAAAACAACCACATCACATTTAACATTTCTGATGAGGGACTCAAGCGATTCCTGGGTTTTTTTGTTGCTGAAATCACTGAGTCCGAGCAGTAAACTTTCGCAACGGTGCAGCCTGGCCACACGCTCTATTTCAGGCATTGGACGTTGGGCGATGGTAATTAACGTATCGGGGCGTAATCCGGTATCTAGTGAAGTTTCAAGTGCCGAATGAACCACTTCCCGATTATTTGACAGGCGAATATTGAGCTTTTCCCGATCATTACTAGGCGAAACAATCGACAGAAGCAAAACCCGTCCGACTTTAGGTGGAGCAAGAGCCTTGGCCAAAAAGATTTTCGATCCTGCATTGGCGGGGTTGGATATGGGCAACAACACCAGCGGACTATGCCCTCTGAGTTTGGCCATATCGGGGTCACGTGCTTCTTCGGATGCATCTGCGACCAGTGCCTCCCTCACAAAAAAGGAAACAAATAGCACGCCACCCACAATCAAACAGATCAAGGCGATAACACCGGCCGTTGGTTCCATAATAGACTGAAATGTGGCTAATCCAAGACTTGCAACAATTCCGATAATGGGTATGGCGGGATAGTAAGGCATTCGGTATGAGGCGGGCTTTGCTCCGGCGCTTATGTTCTCTGGGGAATCGCTTCGTTCGCGCATGAGAATGGTTATTCCGTGAGCTAATACGAACGAAAGTAGAAATATGAGACTAGAAGCAGCGGCAGCAGAGGCTACATCCGGCAGTAATAGAATCATTAACACTACTACACCTGTTGTGGCGAAAATCGCAACAGAGGGCGTGCCATACTTACGGTCGATCTTGGCTAGATTTCGCGATAGTGTGCGATCTTTGGCCATGCTGAAGGCTATTCTTGATGCAGCAAATAGGTTAGCTTGAAGTGCGGTGAGCATAGAGAATATTCCGGCGAGTAGAACCAGCCAGAATCCGAACGATCCCAGATAATTCTGAGCGGTTACGACTACGAGTGTTTCCGGATAGGTTGAGCTCATGTTCGAGAGGGATTCTCCGGTGGGAATTCCCACGGTCATTACAACCAATAAAAGAGGGATGTAAACTCCCAGCGCGATTGCAATGGTAGTGAGCATAGATTTCAGAATGGTCGTTTCGGGATTTTTAATTTCCCCGGCAGCGAATGCGATGAGAACAAATCCTTGAAATGCGACAAAACTATATCCCATGGCGGCGATAACGCCGGAGAATCCGCCTGTGAAGAATGTATCGAAACTGTGGGTGATTTCAGAAAACGGAGTGCGAAATAGGGCGGCGAATCCGCCGGCTATCAGTATTGCGAAAACGAGCAGTTTACCTAGATTTGCCAGGTTCCCACCACTGCTTTTGCTTCTGCTGAGTTTAAATCCGTAACCGAGAACTGCAAGTAGCGCCAGAAATGCCAGAGTAACACGGTGCTGAAGCAGGTTATCGAAACCAATAAATGGTATTTGTTGTAGAGCAAAAACGACAAACGCGGCGAAACCGAGGGCGTAGAATGCCGCTGCCGCCAGGGAGGCAAACCAAACTACCCATCCAACCCCAAAAGCTATCTGGACGGTAAGTGCTTTTTTTGCGAAGGTGTAAGTGCCGCCATTTTGCGGACTTGCTGACGCCATTTCAGCAAAGCTGAGGGCCGTTATTACCGCTATTGCGCCGTTGAGGAGGAATGCGAGAATAGCCGAAGGTCCGCCAACGGAGAATGCAACCCCTGCCAGAATCAGAATACCTCCGCCAATCATTGCTCCCACGCCAATGCCGGTTGCGGCTTTGAAATCGATGGTTCTGGGTGGAGTAATTGGAGGTTTGCTGTTCAAAACAGATATTATGCATGTGTCGTTGTTAGGCTTAAAAATATCAATTATGGCCGTATTTCGGTATCTTTAAACGTGTTTACTTATATGCTCAAATTGGTTTGGTTACCACACAATCTGAATGTCGTATCCTATTGATTCTATCTGATGTGCGAACCTCCGAAAAAACGAATTCAGTTGACTTCAAATTCTCTTCTTAAAACCACCTTACTGATTGTAAGTAGCCTGACGATTATGTCGGGGGCGATTATTGCTCCGGCCTTGCCTGACATTTCCGACTTTTTCGATGGTACGGCGCCTCAGGTATACATAAAGCTTGTCTTGACCATGCCTGCAATTAGCATTGTGCTGTTCTCGGCGCTGAGTGGGGTACTGGCCGACCGATTTGGTCGAAAGAACATTCTGCTCATTTCGCTGGTCATTTTTGGTATTAGCGGCGTAAGTGGTGCGTTCATAAACGACATCTATCTGCTTCTTTTCAGTCGGTTTGTGCTGGGAATTGGGGTAGCTGGAATAATGAATGCGGCCACCGCGATGGTAGGGGACTATTTTCGAGACGATATGCGGGCTCGGTTTCTGGGTTTGCAAGCCAGTTTTATGGCCATTGGTGGTATTGTATATCTGAATCTGGGTGGTTTCCTGGCTGAAATCAGTTGGAGAGGCCCGTTTTACATTTATGCTTTTTCGCTTGTCGTTCTGCCACTGGCATTTATATACTTACCTAAACTTTCAGCTGCTTCAAAACAGATTAATTCTGTTCATGCTCCGGTAATTTCAAAGGTAAAGAAAAGTGCCTTTATGGTATTCGGCATGGGGTTTTTGGGAATGCTCTTCTTTTACTTGGTTCCAGTTCAACTCCCATTTCTACTAAAAGAAAACTTCGAGGCCTCGAACACATTCATCGGATTTATAATCTCATTAGCGACACTCGCCGGCGCAGTTGCATCAGTAACCTACAAGAAATTTACCCGTAGGTTTACTTCCATACGAATTTATGGAATTACTTTTTTATTGGTCGGAGTGGGATATTTTTTGGTCTCCATTGCAGTTACTCCCATAGTCGTTGTCGCAGGATTGATGCTTACCGGATTTGGAATTGGTTTGATGATGCCTAATGGGAACCTCATTTTGCTGGCGTTACTTCCGGCGGCAGTGCGTGGTCGCTGGCTTGGCGGACTGACCACGGCCATGTTTCTCGGACAGTTCCTCTCACCGGTTATTGTTACACCAATATCAGGTTATTGGTCAATTGAGGCCGCATTTTTGGTAGTCGCGGTGGTATCAACTTTGATATCTGTATTTCTACTAACAACAAAAATGCGTTTGATGCATTAGTCGTTAACTAGCTCGAACTCTATCCACATCGTTGCACCTTTAGTTAACTGGCTATCGCACCAAACTTTACCATTCATAGCTTCGGTAAATCGTTTCACAATAGAGAGTCCGATACCAGTGCTCTTCTCTCCCCCGGTAGGTTTGGCCGATAGTTTTTTGTACTTATCGAACAGAATAGCCTGATCTTGAGCGGATATCCCGGGTCCTGCGTCCTGAACACCTAAACGGACTGATTTACCATGTTTCTTGGTAATCACTCGAACAGTCGATCCCTCAGGCGAAAATTTGATTGCATTAGACAATAGGTTGTCTATTACCTGATCCAGGTAGTTTGTATCTGCTAAAATCGGAGCATTCTCAATCTCAAATGCAGTTTCGATCTGAATATTCTTCTTTTGAGCGGTGTCGATGTACTGTTTTACAACCCGGTTACCTACGGCATCAATGTTTATTTTCTCGAACTGAATCGATACCTGACCCGATTCCAGTGCATCAATATCGAGGACTTTACTAATCATTTTGAGCTGTTTTTCAATATTTTCGCCCATCATAGAGTAAATATTAAGCATCTCCTCTTGAGGCATTTCCGGCTCCATTTGTAACATTTGAAGTGCACTTGTAAGGCTGGCCAATGGACTTCTAAGGTCATGTGCTACTATTCCCATCAGGTTGTTTTTTTCCTCATTGAGAAGAATCAATTCTTTATTTTTACTCAACAGTTCGTCGGTTTTGCCTAAAATGACATTCCGTTGTTGCTCAATTTCTGCTTTTTGGAGCTGTAGTTTAACTGTTTGATTTTTGAGCTCGATGTTACGCTTAAGGATTTCTTCCTGTTTGTTGGCCAAATCTTTTGTGCGACGATTGACCTCCTCCTCAAGCTGTTTATTCGCTCGTTGTACTGAATTAGTACGGAAGTGATCTATGGTCCATATGAGAAGTAAAAATCCAAAGATCACAAACGTATAAAACCAGGTTGTTTGCCAGTATGGTGGACGAATAAACAGATGAAGATGTGTCGATTCCTCGTTCCAAACACCATCACTGTTGGTGCCTTTTACTTGGAAGGTATATTGACCACCTTTTAGAAATGAGTAACTCACAACATTGCGGTTACCCGAATAAATCCAGTCTCGATCGAGCCCTTCTAGTTTATACGCGTACTGATTTCGTAACGGATTACTGTAATCGAGTGATGCAAATTCTATTGTGAAATAGTTGTCGCGGTAATCAATTTCAATTCGATGATTTTCGGGAATTACAACCGGCTTGTCGAAAATTTTCATCGAGCTGATGACAACAGGAGGGGTGTATGTGTTCGTAATAATTTGATCTGGGTGAAACTGGGTAAACCCGTAGACACTTCCGAAATAGATGTACCCATCGTTGTCTTTGTAGGCGGCACCCCACCAAAACTCTATGCTTGTTAGCCCATCTAAATCACTGAAGGTGCGAAACGTACGGTTTTGCGGATCAAACTGCACCAGTCCACTATTTGTACTCAACCATAAATTATTGTTTGAATCTGGAATAATGGCGAATACTACGTTGCTTGGAAGTCCGTCTGTGTCTAAATAAGTAGAAAATGTTCCGGTTTCTTTGTCCATGTGATTTAAACCGCCACTAAATGTGCCAATCCATAGTGAACCCATCCCATCGTCATGAACAGATAAAACATGATTGCTGCTTATACTCTGAATATTGTTGGGTTCATTCACATAACGTTTTATCGAGTTATTGGACTTATCGTATCGGATGAGGCCTTGCCAGGTACCAATCCAATAAATATCGTTTTCATCTTCGACAAATGATCTTGACTGAATACTTAGTCCATGCAAGCTGTTGGGATCAGATTCGTGATGCAAAATCTGCTTGAAATCGTCTGTTTCAGGTCTGTAAATGTTTAATCCGTTTTCAGTGCCAACCCACAAGTTGCCTTTGCTGTCGTAATTTAGAGATTGAATACGGTTATCTGTGAGGGAATTGGCATTTCCAGGCTCGCTCAAATAGCGTTGAAAAGAATTGGTTGACGGATCATAATAATTTAGTCCTGACCAGGTCCCCACCCAAACTCCGCCATTTGGATTATCTAAAAGTGCAGTTAAGCCGTTATGTGATAATGAGCGTGGGTTAGAAGGGTCGTGTAACCATTGTCTTTTAACTTGTAGTGTTTCTTTGTCGAGAGCACTGATTCCACCACCTTGAGTTCCAACCCATAGTGTGGATTCATCATATTGCAAGAACGTGCGTACTATGGGGTGACTTAACTTTTTGGGATTGTCGGCATCGGGAGTAATATGAGTAAAATTACTGGTACGAATGATTTTATGTACACCGCCATTTTCATTTCCTACCCAATAAGTTCCCCCGGCATCTTTGTAAATAGCTCGTACCCGATTATTGGATAAGCTCCGCTCGCTTAGAGGGTTGTGAGCGTAATGGTTTATTATGGAATATGTGTCAACATCGATCAGCAGGAGCCCGTCGTCTGTGCCAGCCCACAGTTCGTTATTTTCACCAAGAAGGAGGGTGTAAAAATTGTTGAAAATGCCGGGTTTATCAAAATTCAATGATGATAGTCGGCTAAAGGTACCAGAATAGGGGTCGTATTTGTTAAGTCCACCAGTATATGTAGCAATCCAGATGTTCCCGTTTACATCTTCGACCATATCTCGGATACTATCAGAACCTAGACTTAAAGGATTATTTGCATCGTTTACGAATCTGGTTTTGAATTGACCATTTTCATTAAACACTAAAATCCCATCTTCATCAGTTCCAACCCAAATTTCATTCGTTGAGGTTCCAATAACAACAGTGGTAGATGTGTTACTACGGCCTTCACTAACAGGGACTTGAAACGAGGTGAACTCCTGCGTGACGCGGTTGAACTTGTAAAAAATATTGCCTCCGAAAGAACTTACCCACAGGTAATCGCCATTAGCCGGACGAATTGTCCAGAAATCGAAATTATTGATGTTAGATTGAGCCGTGTTTTCTTTGGATGGAGTGAAATTGGAGAATTGACGTTGATAAGGGTTGAACTTGCTTATTCCGCCACCTTGAGTGGTAGCCCATAATACTCCGTTTGAGTCTGAGTATATATCTCTAACACGACTGTTTGGAAGGCTCTCATGATTATCAATTTCATAGTTGAAAATGCGTACAGACCTCCCGTCGTAACGAATAAGTCCGTTTCCACTACCAAACCACATAAAACCTGAATGGTCTTGTGCGATACTTTCGATATTCTTTTTAGCTAGTTGCGCATGCTCGACACGTAGAACGAGAAACTCATCTTCGTTGGCAATTGCAAGGTAGCTGGGGAATAAAAAAAGAAATAATAATATAATGCCTTGTTTAGCCATTAACGACCTCAATTATACTATCGGTTAAGATAGAATGTGACACCTATACCCATCGGAAAAACGTAGTGTAAAGCGAAGTGATGACACGAATAATATATCACTATTCTAACAGATTATCTAATGTTATCGATGTTGCCAACATATTGTCATTCTTGGTTTTAAGGTGATTTGACAGCGATTAGTCGGCTCGAAATGCGATTAACCACAAGTTCACTCTGAGTGAATTTTACTTAACATTAACGATAAACGAACCTTTCAAGTGTGTTAGCATGTTTATAATCATATATTTTGCATAATCACAGATAAATACTTAATCATACAGCTGATTTCACTACATGATCAATTTTCAAAATACCTATGTACGCTTGCCTGAGACGTTTTATGAACGAATTGTCCCCACTGTCTCAACTTCATCAAAACTGATAAAACTCAATACGGAGTTGGCGCGTGAGTTGGGTATTGAGAATATTGAATCTGATGGATTCGCTGCTATTTTTGCGGGAAATACGTTACTCGACGGATCTGAACCCCTGGCTATGGCGTATGCTGGACATCAATTCGGGCACTTTGTTCCGCAATTGGGAGATGGAAGAGCGATTCTATTGGGCGAAGTGATTGATGGGGCTGGGAATCGTCGCGATATTCAGCTCAAAGGTGCCGGAAGAACCCGGTTTTCTCGTGGTGGCGATGGTAGGGCGGCACTCGGACCCGTATTACGTGAGTATATCGTTAGTGAGGCTATGCACGCATTGGGAGTGCGAACATCTCGTTCCTTAGCTGCAGTTCTAACCGGAGACCCCGTCTACCGTGAAACACCTTTGCCTGGAGCTATCCTGACTCGTGTTGCTTCCAGTCATATTCGTGTTGGTACGTTTGAATACTTCGCCGCCCGACAGGATACCGATTCTATAAAAGTCCTTGCCGATTATGTAATCGAGCGACATTATCCCGATTTAGGCACCTCAAATGTGTATGCACAGTTATTTAATTCGATCGCCGCTGCTCAGGCCGATCTGGTATCAGATTGGATGCGTGTAGGATTCATTCACGGGGTGATGAATACCGACAATATTACTGTTTCTGGCGAGACTATCGACTACGGTCCGTGTGCCTTCATGGACGAATACGACCATGGAAAAGTGTTCAGCTCTATCGATCAATACGGACGTTATGCCTTCGGAAATCAGCCTAAAATAATGCAGTGGAACTTGGAAAATCTGGGCGCTTGTCTGGTGCCGCTTTTCGGCGAAGATGAAGAGCAAGCTATCGAAATTGTCAAAAATGGAATTCGAATGTTTCAGTCGGAATTCACCCGACACTGGCAAGAAAAAATGTGCGCGAAAATCGGAATATTCGATTCCAAACCAGAAGATTTGACGCTTCTCCAG
>JAIUMT010000140.1 GCA_022565415.1 Balneolales bacterium
CTTGGACAATTTCTCTGCCATCACGAGCTCTGCGGATGGGCAATTTGGAGTCAAGGTATCCGCGTGCGGAGAAGGAAATGTACTCGAGGCTATCCGGCACCATGATGGTATCATTATTGCGAACCCAACTGCCATATATTACGTCGTGGGTAAAGGCAAAAACACTGTCCATCTCGGTAATGATTCGTACAGGTCGTTCAGATTGGGACGACTGGGCGTTAACTACTGAAGTGATTGCTGTAATTATCGTTACAGCTATTATGACCCTTGGAATAGCCTGCAATTTTTTAAATTTCATGTAGGTGGAGAAAGATTACAATAATTCAGAGTCTCGCAAGTTAAGTAAATATTTCAAAACTTATTCCTTACAGTTTCCAATCGAAGAACAGTCGTTTTCACAGGATGCCATACTGATTGAGACAATCGGAGTTATGTTAACAATGAACTACCCAGGAAACGAATCCTACACTAGGACGGCGCCACTACCCATCAAACCAATTCTGTTTACTGATTTTCGTTGCGCTTCTTCCGCGCATCAATAAACGATCGGATACCTGCGTACAAGTATCCGATACTTGCTATGGCAAACACGGATTGGGCATATACTGCAATCGGACGCGCGAGCTCAGCTCCTGTAAACACAAAACCAATGAGGCGAAAAAGTCCGCCAACGGATCCGAGCAGACCCAAAAGCACCAGAACCATCGCCGCGTGCATCATATGTCGCGTTAGGTTTTCTTTGTATAGGGATATTGCCCCCAAAATAAGAACGATAACTCCAAAATAAGCTGGAATCAACGCCGTGGCTTGCTCCATCCCGGTTACCGCCCAGGCAATAACTCCGATGAGAATAAAAATGATGCCGTAAATAATTGATGTCTTTGCCATATTCGTACTAATATTTCCTGAAATTGTATGTTTTGATCAAGTTCCGCTTTGCAGATATCGTTCAACATTTCAATCGTGCAAAACGTTGCCAGCAGTCACAAATTTAAACAAATAAATACAGTTAGTACTAGTGAATCGTAACCCTCTTTTCAATTTCAACCTAATCACCAAACCCACGTTTTTTAGTTTGCATTGACATTCGGATCAAAAATGCAGGAGGCCGTAAAAATGGTTAACTTTTTCGGTGAATTAACCAATCGATTTCACTCCGAATTCAACGGCAACCAAAAATCAACAATTCGATAAACCTCAGCCTGTTTGAGGCCAACCTCCGAACGAACTCAATTTCACATGCTATATATCGCCGCAATTTTACTGGCCATCGCCGCATTATTCTACTACTTCCGCCTGTCGGTGCCGAAACAATCGTTGGGGGAACTGCTCGACTCGGAGATGGACGAATATCCGGAGGGGACCTCCGATGCGTTAAGTCATGTCACGACCATTCTGAGGAACCAAATTATTGCCACGTGCGACGATAAGCCATTACCCGAGAAAGCTTTCACCAACTATTCGTTAGGCTACATAAACGGACTGCTGATGGGGGCGCTGGATGATTCCGACATTGACGACACCGAAACAGCAATTTTCGGCATGAAATATTGTTATCAGGCCATTTTTGGAAGCGAACACGCCCACGGACTCGTGAAGCATACCTCATCATTGCTCAAGCACGCCGAGGATACGTTTACGGATGGGGTAAATGACGGGCTCACCGAGTACGAGCGCTATACCGATGGCGAGATTAAGGCTCCGGTTGGTTGGATTCACTATATTTTTGATCGTCCGTTACCCGCAGATAACGAAATTGCTGGATAGTAGTAGGGTGATTCATGCGAGACTACCCTCAGACAACTAAACTACTGGTTAACTGCAGGCCGCCCCTGGCATAGATGCCCGCAGATAACGAAATTGCCCGGGATTAAAATCGGCATAAGCCATCAACCGGTAGGACATGTTCGCCAAACGTGATTGTTCTCTGATACCATCATCGACGTACTCCAAACAGGTTTAAGCTTGCTAATTAGTAATTCTTGACATCGTTTTCTCAATAGCAGAAAAAGCAGGATAAAAATCATTCAAAATATTCTGAAAAATTTCATCCGCTGTATCCTCGTTATAGGTGTGAGTTGTCAGGTTTCTGCTCTTAATCATTTCCATCCAGATATCCCCATCATCAATTAGATTGTTGGCAAATGCTTCCCGACTGGCATCTTACGACCCATAGACCTTGATACCACCCACCTCAGCCAGATAGTCTTTAATTACATTCCACGCCAGTTCGTGGGTATATTCAAAACGCTGTATTACACCATCCTTTATTATATCATCTAGAAATGGTTCTGATGAAACTTGACCTTCATCACTTTGAGCGTAGTCTTTCTTGATGGTTTTAACCGCCTCTTCAAGTTTGCTGAAGGCTTTTTTAAAGTTCGAAAATCGCTGTATCCAGCGGGTGTCGTTACTGCTCATCGAATTCTGCTATTTATGAGGAAGGTTTTGATAAACAACATGCGGCTTCCTTAATGGAGCAACAAAGCCAATTTAAGCTATTAATGTGCGATTCGAAATGGATTCCTCTCAACCCAACCAATTATCCAAATACCCCCGCACCCGCTCGGCGCTCCCCTTGCTGGTAAAAAAGCTGGTGTGTGTGCATGACAACGGATCGGTCGTATTTTCGTAGCCCGGCGGCAGGATCTTTTGCCGCGTCGTATTGACCACAAAATCATTTGGAGTTCCTAAAATCGGCCAGGTTATGACGTTCGTTCCGTACTGAGCAAACCGGCTGATTAACCGACTACCGCGCGCCGCACTTCTCGTCCACCGACCCGGAACCGCCAACATCTGGACATTTTTATTCTGAGGTGTCGGCAATGCATCCAGTATATTCTCGAGCGAATCATGACCAATCGTCATTTGTTGTGCCCCCGGTCGAGACAGGAAAAACTTAGCCGAGTGCTGCGCAAACAACGATATGATGCCCGCCATCCCTCCCGTCGGAATGGTTGCACTTTTCTTGAGGTAACTCAACATTTTGCCCAGGTTTTTGGCTGCCGTGAAATAGCCGACCCCGTTTGCACACGAAACCAACGCTGCTTTCCTGACTGGAAAATCATCGTTACCCAATCCGCAGATGAGCTGTTTGCCGACCAATCCGCCCCGACTAAATGTGATGATATCAATGGGGTTATCCCGAAAGTTAACACCGTGCATCATATCCCGAAATTGTCGGAGGTTATCCTCCGCACTATGCATGATTGTGGAGTGGTCGAATCCGATAATTTGCGAATATTTTTGAGACTGCCGACTAAACCAGGATGTCGGGGCGTGTTCGGTACCGAGAAGTCCGCCAAAGGACCCCTCCGTCGACGAAAACGTACCATGAAACAGCAGCAATGTTCGCTCATTCGACCTCAAATCGGGCTCAGAAGACTCATTTTCGGTGAATTTGTTGGTCTGAGGGTTGTAGGTCAGAATTTTATAACGCCGTGAAGTTCGTACTCGTTCTATCCCATTCTGAACAATTTGATAGGAATCCGTTTCGGTTTCGGGGCGTTTGAACACGAGAATTTTGACTACAAAACTTGCCCCATGCTCGTCGCCAAGCTCGACCATGCCGTCATCCGTCATATCCATCACCTGTTTTGGGATGATGGGGAACAAATACGTGAGGCGGTCTCTGCTACACTTGTATTCGGGCGTTGGCTCTGGCAGAATATACTCCAGCTCGGAAAATCCCTCGTTTTTCCAGTTGCCGGTGTAGTGATGATAAAAAACCATGGCTCCCTCGTCGGGATTCAGAAAAAGAGTAAGGCGAAGATGCGGGATGTCGCGCGGAGAGAAGCGCTGGGGCAATTCCGGGAATGTGACATCATCAAAATTGATATAACGTTCGATGATGGGGGCGTTTTTACTAACCGCAGGATTCACACTGTAGATGTCGCGGATTTCATCGAGGGTGACGCCTTTCGACGAATCATTCCCTGATCGCGAATAGCTGATGGCTCCGCTCCAGGCGATGTTGGAATCTTGCTCGGCTTTGCCCAATGTTCCCCAAATATGTTCGCGTTCGTGACCTTCGTTGTTCACTTTTGACTGAAGTGCGGTCCGGTCTTGGTTCGTGGAGATCGGGGCTCCAAGTGGGATGAATCTTCCGCCGGAATTGGCTGTGTAGAATGTGTCTGATGTGATTGGAATAGTTGCCATGGTGTTCCTTGATTGGGTTGACTAAGACTTGTGAGGGTAATTGGAGTTTTCTGAGTTCGGGATTCAAGGTTCGGGGTTCAAGGTTCTGGGTTTATCTATTGTTCTGCTATCTCTTTAAAAGGGCATCTGATCTCTAGATTGTAGGTTCTAGATCTCTGCGTTCTACTTTCAGATTTCTGCTTAGCATAAATCCATGCGGCAAAACACATCCGAAGACCCATTTTCCCTTAACAGATTATAATAATCGAAAATGCATAAATCCAATAAAATCTATGCTCTTTTGATTATTGGATGCCGAACCCTATCAAAATTTCGCAACTAGTTCCGTTTTAGTTAGAGAACCCACCGCGCGAGTTCCAATACCCGGATTCACGTCTCAAGTGCATATGTGCGCACAATTACTTGTTCTTCGTTATATGCAGTTGCATCAAAAAACTCCTCTCTAGCCTCGGAATGAAACTGAATACTCACTTTTGAATACGTTTACGAGCTTCGTTAACAACATCAGAAGCGGAATGTAGAGTAGTATCCCCTGATTCGAGCGATTTTTTTCTTCTTTCGATTTCTTCAATCCATGCACGCTCAATTTCATCACTCATCCGAACATTGTTTACTAAAGCTATACACACCACGTCATGTGGAATACGCTCCTGTTCAAGGCGTAAATTCCCCTCCTGCAAAGCCATATACACTGCTCGTTCGTCATTATTCAGCAATGATGGGATTTCTGAAAGCGAGGTTGGGGTTCCAGACACGATGAATTCAGAATACGATTCTAACGTGTTCATATCCATAAAAATGGACTCTGTGTGAGGAAAATACCCTCTCAGCTGAGATAGCATTTGAAATCCCTGAGCATCCAAATCACTCCAGTAGTATAGTTCCTTTTCATGCAGCCAGCTTACCTGTTTAAACGCTTCGATTGCGAACCCCTTGCTCCAAATTACCACGGAGGATGCTACTTCAGGGAATGTCAGGTAATTCATCAGGTTCTCGACAAAGAAAACGCGTTTACACGTTTGTGTATTCGAAGCAAATTCATTCAATGGTACAATCATTTCGCTGTATTCGGAATATGGCCAACAGTTCGCATCCAACCGACGAAATCGTACCATTGCCGGACTCGTTTTAAGACCAAAACGTTGTTCAAAATTATTGGCATCAGAAACCAATCGATCAGCTGGTAGTAACCAATCCAGAAGCTGCCGCAAAACACCCTTGTGCTGCTCAATGAATTTCGTATGAACCGGAATTGGCATCTCCCGAATGTAATACTTCCCTGGTTCATGCTCACTCGTAAACCAGTTGCAAACCAGCATCAACCCCTCCCACCGACCGTTATTTTCAATTAGCAGGTTAGGCTTTGTGCATAAGAAAATACCCAGATCAGGATATTGCTTCGTGATCATTGCAAAATCATCACGTGCCTGATCGACCTCCTTCTGCTTGTTCAAATAGCGAAAATAGTCCTGTTCGGTTTCAAACATAACCTGTACAGGCACATCTTGATACCCGTGATTTCGGGTTTTTCGCGGCTCTGTATGAATGAGATACCCATATCCAAGTCTATCTTTAGAGTTTCCAATTACATCATCCAGTTCCCTACGGAGTCGATCAATTTCGTCGGGTAGTCGTTTGTCCCCGGGAATCACCAGTGGGAAAATTTGTTCATTTTTAAGTATAGCAGATAGTACATCGTAGTACTTTCGCCGAGCCTTAAGTCTGATTTTAGAACTACTAATCATGATGTAGATAATGCGGTCAGGTATTCGGCTTTACGCTCCAGCAGCTGTTTAATTGGCATGTCAAATACCAGAGACTCCCGGTTATCCTTACGCTGAACAAAATGAATTCGTGCAATATACGGTTCTACAATGGCGACTTCCTCTGCCTTAGCTGGCGATACAACCATTACCTGAAGATGTAATTGCTTGCATAACTCCATCAAAAACCGTGCTTTTTCGTCATCTTGCTTACTAAACGCCTCATCCACACAAATAAATCGGAACGAGTTAGGGTTTAATCCTTCGCTATGAATTCCAAACTGATATGCTATAGCCGAGCCCAAAATGGTGTAGGTTAACTGAGCCCCCTCTCCACCAGAAAGTTTTGCCGTACCGGTGTAACTGCGATAAACTTTTGATGTATCCTCTTTGTAGTACTCAACTGCCTTAAATTTGAGCCAATTCCGCACATCAAGTACCTCTTTTCGACGATATTCGTCGTTGGTGAGGTCATCCAGCAATGCCTTAATTTTGATATAGCTTTCTTCGAGTATGGTGTAGTTCTGTGTTCGGCTGAACTCCGCAAAATTTGGTTGCCAGGAACTTATCCGCTGACGAAACTCCTTCACATTCGGACTATAATCTTTCTCAGTTTCCAGTCGGATAAACGTGCCGGGGTTTGATTTAAACGTAATTTTCGATAAAGAATCGTTAAGCGTTTCCACACTAGCCTCAATATCATCTTCCTGACGATCCAACCAAGCTTTGAAATCGGCCATTTTCGTAATCATTTCCTCATTCAGGAACTTTTTAAACCGCTCCCGGTGGCCGGCTAACTCTTCTTTCTCAATTCGGGTTAACAATGCTACATACTCGTCAATTTGCTCGGCATCATTGCCTAATCGATGCGTATCGGCATTCCAGTCGGGAAACCGTTCCAGTATTTCATTTCCAGGAATTTTAAACTGTCTCATCAGGTATTGAGCACGGTTTTTTTCCTTATGGATGTTCTCGTTGATACCATCCAGCTTCTGAGTCACCAGAGAGACCGCTTCGCCGCGTTGGGAATCAATAGTATCCAACGTAATCGACTCGTCGGGAGTAAATCCATACATAAGCTCTTGAATAGCTTCATCTTCAGAAACATACTCAAATGCAGAAATTAACACATCAAGTTCCGTTTTTTTTCGGGAATGTTGATCAAGTCGGGACTTATATTGCAACTCCTCCTTTTGCAAATTGCGAAATTCAGATTTTAGCGTCTTGATTTTGGTAATTAGGACATCCTGTTGACGCTTCAACTCCTTGATTCTGTCATTTGTGCTTTCCAGCTTTTCAATTTCACGCTTTTGGTTCTCGATTTCTGCGGCAATACTCCAGATATTGATACTGCTATACTGCGTGTATTCCTCGAATTTGGCTAAATTTTCCAGTTTAGTTCGATTCCGTTTTTGCTGTGCCTCAAAAGCAGATTGATTCTGTTGCAGCGTGATAATTTGTGAATTCAATTCCGACGCCTGCTCACGCAAAACCTGAATTTTTTCCTTGTTATCCCATCCGAGTACATAGTTTTGGCGATCTCGTGTCTGAGGCCGGTCATCCTTTTCATGACGATTACGGGTGCGGATAAGCCCGCTCCGGGTAATGGCCTTTTCACTCAGCTGAAAAACATCCAGATCGTCGATGCACAAATAATCAAAATGTCGCCTGATTTGATCTTCAACCCAACCCCGAAATTCAGAACGTTTAAAGTCCAGTTTTAGAAACAGTTCACTGGGTTCCGGAATTCTGAAATCGGGCATGTTTTCGGCATTGTCTTTCACACGATAGTACTGAATTCGGCCACGCAAGTCGTTATTATGCACATATTCGGTGACCTTAGCATAATACTTATCTGGCACTATAAGCCTCAAAGCAAAAGACCTGAGTAGCTTCTCGATCGCCGGTTCCCAGGCTAATTCGGCCTCCTTAACCTTAATAAGCTCACCAATAAATGGGATTTCCTGCTCGTTTGCCTGACAAAAAGACAA
>JAIUMT010000141.1 GCA_022565415.1 Balneolales bacterium
CTATATTTACCACCCTATGAGTATGAGGTAAGTAATTAAAGAAGGCGGTTCTGGTTTTCGTCGCACCCCGCTGGCGTCGGTTACGGCTGTAATTGCGCGGATGGTATCGCTGATTTTGATAGGTATTTTGGCACGATTCTATTACAGCGCCTACGAGATCGGTTCAACCATTCGCAACGATATCGATATTGAAGTCTTCCTGGAAGACATTACCGACCAAAGACGCACTCAAATTCGTGGTGAAATCGCCGCAATGCCGATTGTGGAGTCGCTTACATACATCAGCAAAGATAGTGCAGCGGCTGTTTTTAAAGATTTATTCGGTGCTGAGGGAGCTGCACTTGGCGACTTGGGTTTTTTACCAGCATCGTATAGGATAAAGCCGGTGGCGAACACTGAAGCCGATACGTTGGCTTACTATGTGTCACAAATAGAGCAATTTCGCGGGGTGGATGAAGTTCGTTTTAACATTACAATGCTGCGAGTAATTGATGAACGTATGGATTTGGTTCTATTCATCGGATTTGGAGTAGGTTTGCTCATCTTGTTTACAGCGATGATTTTGGTATTTAACACCATCAGACTTACCATTTATGCCAAACAGTCAATTATTAGGGCCATGAAACTGGTGGGGGCTACCAATGGATTCATACGCAGGCCATTTTTGATGGAGGGGATTTTGCAAGGTTTGCTTGCCGCTTTGTTTGCCACGGGTATAATTTGGCTGTTTTTTACGAAAGCATTGCCCTTTTTTGTGCCTCAACTTGTTGTGATACCCTGGCCTTTCGGGCGGTGGTACTATCTGATTGGGGCATTGTTTGTATTGGCATTGTTTATGGGATTTTTCGGAAGTCGCTGGGCGGCCAGGCGTTTTATAAAAGACTCCAGCCTGAGTTGATGCAAATGCCATGATTTACTTGTGGCATTATTCGTAGCGGGTATATTTTTTGTTGGATTAGTTCGTTTTATACCATGAACCAATGCAACATGCAACCTCAGGTTCATCTCGCAAATAGGTTGGATTGATTTTTTGGGCGACTTGATGTAGAATTAGAGACCCGAAAACAACCTCAAAACATAGTTTTTCCCGAATTACACGCGTAATTTTGGTGTTTTATGTATATTGATCATTAAATTATATACAATCTATTAGTTTATTATGGCTACACCAGCTCACGAAGATACAATTATCGAGGTAAAAGAGTTGTTCAGGGCTTACCTGAAGGAAAAAAGTCATCGGCAGACTCCCGAACGTTTTATGGTCCTTGAGGAGATTTACAAGGCCGACGGGCATTTTGATGCCGACGATATGTACTTCCGCATGAAAGAAACTGGTTATCGGGTTTCTCGTGCAACAGTGTATAACACCCTCGATTTATTAGTCGAGTGCGGACTCGTACAACGGCATCAGTTTGGGAAAAATCAGTCTCATTACGAACGTGCACACTCTTATCGCCAGCACGATCACATCATATGCAACAGTTGCGGAGCTGTAATTGAGTTCTGCGATCCTCGCATTCAGGAAATAAAAATGTTGATGGAAAAAATTCATCAATTTAATATCGAAGGTCATAACCTGCAGTTTTACGGGGCTTGCGTGGATCCCGGGAATTGTAAACGCCAGCCAGATATAGTCAAAAAAGAATACACGGAGTCCTGACCGGTTCCAGTAACATCCAACAAACCAGAGAAACTTATGTCTTTAGCCGTACAATTTGATACGATTGCTGAGTTATTCAACAATCTTGCCCATAAGTACAAAGGTAAAAACAAAACCGTACTTGCCTACAAACCCGGACCAAACGACCCATACGTCGAAATAACATGGGATGAATTCTATCAGGACACGTTAAGTCTTGCCGCATATTATATCGAGTTTGGCATTAAGCCGGGCGATCGTATCGCAATTCTAAGTGAAAATCGATACGAATGGGCGGTAATGGATATGGCTTTGCAATTGGTTGCAGCCGTTAACGTTTCTCTTTATGCCACATTGCCTCCGGGTCAGTGCAGCTACATTTTAAATGATTCCAGCTCAAAACTGTTTTTTGTATCAACAGGAATTCAGCTGAAAAAAGCAGTTGAGGTTTTCGACGAGTGTAAAGATCTCGAGCGAGTAATCGCATTTGATCATCCTCAAAATGAGCGCCTTCTCGACGAAAAGTACGTGTTTAAGTTTAAAGGCGTTCTTGCTGAAGGAGCGAAGCTGGTCGACAAGCACATGGCGGAAATCAAGAAACGTACCAAAGGGATTAAGCCGGGCGACTTAGCAACGCTGATTTACACCTCGGGGACTACGGGTCAGCCAAAGGGTGTGATGCTAACCCATGATAACGTTTGTAGCAACGTGAAAGCTGCTCATATGGTCATTGATATCGGTGAAAATGACCGATCGTTATCGTTTTTGCCTTTATGCCACTCATTTGAGCGTACCGGCGGATATTATGCTATGCTGGCTGGCGGTGCTGAAATCTTTTATGCAGAAAGTGTGGATACGGTTAGTAAAAACCTGATAGAATCCAGACCAACGGTTGTAATTAGTGTTCCGCGCTTGTTCGAAAAAATTGTCAACCTCATTAAGAAGAGCGTTGAAGAAGCTGGTGGTTCGAAGAAGAAGATTTTCGAATGGGCTACATCAGTCGGTGACAGGTATGCCAAAGGCGAGCGGGGATTTGTTTCTATTCAGCAGAAGCTGGCCGATAGGTTGGTGTTTTCAAAACTTCGCGATCGATTTGGCGGAAGAGTTAAATTGTTTGTATCTGGTGGGGCCGCACTTCCGGCCGATATTGGTAACTTTTTTGCCGCAGCTGGTATGCGAATCACTGAGGGGTATGGATTAACAGAAACTTCCCCTGTAATTACGGTGTCTCCTTACCAGAAAGAGCGTTATGGAACTGTTGGACATGTAGTTCCGGGAGTAACAGTTGCCATTCAGCGCGTTGAAGACAATTCCATTATAGCTGAACTTTCGGGTAACGATTATCCGAGTACATTATCTTCGGCTGAGGGTGAAATTATCTGTAAGGGTCCGAATGTGATGCAGGGCTACTGGGGTAAGAAGAAGGATACCGCAGAAGTCATCGACAAAGATGGATGGTTTCAAACGGGAGATATTGGGAAATTCGACAAAGGATATCTTCAAATAACCGACCGACTTAAGCATATGCTCGTGAATGCCGGCGGGAAGAATATTTATCCGGGTCCGATCGAGGATATGCTGAAAAGCTCTATTTGGATTGACCAGGTTGTGGTGATCGGGGAGAAGCAGAATTATATGGCTGCGCTGATTGTGCCCGACCTAGAAGTTGCCAAATCATACTGTCGTCAGAATAACATTAGTTTCAAAGACGATGCAGACCTGGTAACTGTGAAAGAAGTAGCATCAGCGGTCGACAAAGACCTTAAGCAATTGAACAAGAAGCTTGCTTCCCACGAAAAAATTCGCAAGTTCCGATTGATTAGCGAACCATTTTCGATTGAGGGTGGAGAAATGACACCAACACTCAAGATTAAACGTCGTGTTGTGTACGATAAGTACCAAGAACTGATTGATGAAATTTATGCCGACGATCGGGCGTAATCGAAATAAAAAAGGCTGCCTGTTGAGAAAAATAGGCAGCCTTTTTTTGTGCAGTTTATAGGTCGTATGATGTACATCATCAGCCATCAGCCATCCGCCGGACTGATTTAAGCATAAAAGGGGAAATGGAATCCCGTGCGCGTTGAGAAACTAGTATTATTTTCGCGGTTTAGAATCTTTCAAGTGTTAAAATCATGCATCCTTACAGCCTGATTTTATCCCGTGCGGCGCCTTCGCTGCCAACTTTTTCGTTGATTACATCCTCATCAGGTATAGCTGGTTTATCGCGGTACCTGTCCACGATGCAGATAAATCCCAGATAGTCGTTTTTGTCGGCATGAAACTGATGAACGGTTTCGGGAGATATGAAAACCACGTCGTTCACCGAAATGGAGATTACGGTGTTGTTTAAAACTACCGAACCTTTGCCACGAATTATCACAACCGAATGCGGGTGACGATGGTATTCGAGCGATGAATATCCTTCGGGTTTGATTTCAAAGTAACGGGTTTGCATGTTGAGTTCATGGTCATCCGGTCCCTCGCCGAGCAACGAAAAACGGCTAATATCTTTGAAATTCGTCGTCTCGGTTTTGTAGTCTTTTTTTTCGACACCTTCCCAGGTGAATCCGTCGCTTTTAATTACACGTGAATTATTGGCCATAGTCGAACTCCTCCAGTAACGTGTGAATTTCCTTCGCTGCGGTCTGAATTCCTTTTGGATGCTGATACAGACTGCCTCCGATTAGGAAAACGGTATCGGCGCCGTAATGATTAATCCATTTCGGCAAACTGTCGCGTTGTAGTCCGCCTCCGGGCACAGGAAACGTGGTTTTGAATGGGAGGGAAGTGTCTTTGGATGTGTGCACAATCCCAAGACATTCGTCGAGCGTGAAACTGAAACGTCCGGCGTGGTTTGGAAAGATGCTCAAATCGGCTCCCATTGCTCGCCATAAGGCTCCGTAAAAAAAAGCTTTGTCGAAGCCATGATGCTTGTCTTGAACATACACACCTGAAAAGGCCGGATGGGCTATTATCGGCAACGACTCGTTTTGCCGGGCTAGGGTGCTCAACGCATCGGGACTGCACAACTGCGGACAAATCATAACTGCCCCGGCGCCATATTCTCTGGCCAAATCAAATCGGCGTAGCAAATCTTCTCCGTGAGCTGTGATGTGAGGCACATACCATGATGTACGTCCGGTTTGCTCGTTGGCCTGCTTCACGGCCTGCGTACACGCCTTAAGCCGTTCTGTGAACGGAGCATAAGACTGATCTGCAAGTCCGTGATCATCTTTTATGATGTCAATTCCGCCCAGTGCGAATTCGTACGCGAATTCGGCCAACTTAACTGAGGTAGATCCCATTGGTTTGAGGGCGGTTGCACTCAGGGCTCTTTTCGGAACCCCCAAAAGTTCGCGAATTCCGCTAATACCAAACGTTGGACCAGGTAGTAGCTCCTCAGGGAGTGATTCCCAGGCTACGTTCTGCACCTGAATTCCCGGCACTAAGGAAATATTTCCGAACAGAACATTCAGAAACTGGGTGATTTCATGTCCGACATTGGCTGTCGGATAGGCAATATCAGCATTATAAGTCGCGTCATCATTTCGCTGCAAACGCACCAAATTGCCAACAATATCGCGTTCAATTTGATGAGTTAGCACAGATCGTGGCAATTCCACACTCTGCTCACGACAAATATTTTCAATTTTTGAATTGATGTCTTCGTCGTGATAGAGTCGAATTCGATACGTAACGAGAAAGCGATTAGCTGACATATAAATTAATTCAGGCGGATGGTTTCAGAACGGTCAGGACCGGTCGAGATCATTTTGAGTGGAACTCCAACATACGAACAAATCGCATTCAGGAAGTCCTGAGCTTGTGTTGGAAACTCCTCAAACGTTTTAATGCCATTTGTGGATGTTTGCCATCCTTTGAAAGTTTCGTAAACCGGTTCAACGCGCTCTAAATCGTTTGTGTTAAGTGGGAAATGGGTGATGATTTTGCCATCGAGTTTATACGCGACGCCAATTTTGACCTCTTCGAGGTGATCGAGAACGTCTAGTTTGGTGATGGTCAATTCATTCATGCCGTTGATTCTTGCGGCATATTTCAGTGCTACGAGGTCAATCCATCCGCATCGACGTGGACGGCCGGTGGTGGCGCCAAACTCGCCGCCAATTTTTCGAATTTCAGCACCGAGATCGTCGTGAAGTTCTGTTGGGAAAGGTCCGTTGCCTACTCGGGTGCAATATGCCTTGGTAATGCCCATAACGTGCGTCAACGCCGTTGGTGGAATTCCGGTACCGGTACAAGCTCCGCCAGATGTCGGCGATGAGGATGTCACGAACGGGTACGTGCCATGATCTAAATCCAGCAATGCACCCTGAGCTCCCTCAAGCAGAATATCTTTATCCGATTCGAGTGCCTCGTGTAGTAATTGTGTCGTATTTGTGATGTAGGGACGAAGTTTTTCGCCACATTCGATCATTTGCTGAAGTACATCAGAAGTTTGAACGGTTTCGCCTCCATGAAGATCGAGCAACACGTTGGTATCGTCCAGGGCATATTCGATTTTCTCGCGCATAGATTTCGCGTCGAGTAAATCCATCATTCGCAGACCGATTCGGGCTGTTTTGTGTACATAAGCCGGACCAATACCGCGGCCGGTAGTACCGATTTTCAGGACTTCGCTTCGGGCATTTTCTCTAGCCTGATCGAGAGCTTTGTGATAGGGTAGAATAACATGGGCAGTTTCGCTAACCAGTAAACGTCCCATAGGCTCGGCACCTACTTTTCTAACGGCTTCGATTTCTTCGAGCAGTTTGATGGGATCAATCACAACACCGTTTCCGATCACGCAGGTAGTGCCTTCGTGGAAAATTCCGGAAGGAATGAGGTGTAAAACGAATGTTTTTCCGTCGAATTTCAGAGTATGACCAGCATTGGCCCCACCTTGATAACGGACTACATAGTTGGTTTTGTTACTGAGAAGGGCAACTATTTTTCCTTTTCCTTCATCGCCCCATTGGGCTCCAATTACAACACGTACGGGCATCGAGGCCTCACTTCAAAGATTAATGGATGGAAAATAACCGGGTCGTATACATAGAAAATCCGGCTACCCTATTCGAGCAGCCGGATCTTCACAATACAAATAAAACCGGAAAATATTATTTGTTTTCGAAAGATTTCACTGCTTCTTCGAGACTTCTAAAATGCTCGAATACAGTGATGAGTTTAGTAATTATGAGCAGACTCTCAATCTTGTCGGTAGCATTGGCAATACGAAGATCACCGCCGGCATTTCGCATAGTGGTGAGTCCGCCAATGAGCATTCCCAAACCCGATGAGTTCATGAACTTCACTTTACTTAAATCAACAACAACGTTTTTCTTTCCGCTGTCAATCAGTTCGTGGAGTTGTGTATTCAATTCAATAGCGTCTGGACCGCCCATGACGTTACCTTTAAATTGAATAATAACGCAGTTGTACTGCTCTTCTAACTTAAAACTCATAATTTGCTCCGGTTCAAAAATATCGTTGGTTAATTCTTATTTGGTAGTTGCAATACCCTTGGTTTTTAAGTCAACCAAAAGAGGGCAAGCAATGTATAAAGTACTGTAAGTTCCTAATACAATACCAATCATCAAGGCGAAAGCAAAACCTTTCAACACTTCACCACCGAAGATAAACAGCACCACTACAACAAACAAGGTGGTAAGTGAGGTTATGACAGTTCTACTAAGAGTATTATTGATACTTTTGTTAACCATTTCTTCGTAGCCCATTGTCTTGTAAATAAGACTGTTCTCGCGAATACGGTCAAATACAACTACAGTATCGTTCAATGAGTAACCAACGATGGTTAGAAACGCTGCAATAATTGTCTGATCAATATCGAGGGCAAATGGCATCACCTCATTTAGCAGAGTAAATACTCCCATAATGATGATCACATCATGCGTAATGGCGCCAACTGTTCCAACTGAATATCCGAAATTTCGGAATCGTATCAGGATGTACAAGAAGATTACTACTAACGAGAAGATGACGGCATAAAGGGCGCCACGTTTCAGGTCTTCGGCAAATCGCGGACCAACCACATCCGATTTAATAATTACAGATTGGTTGTCTGGGAACGCCTCGTTTAAAGTCGACAAAACGGTTTGCTGTAACAGGGAGATTTCCATGTCAACATCAGTACGTACCAATAGGTCACGACTTAATCCGAATTGCTTCACTTCCGGCTGTGAGCCGAGGGCAGTGGTTAAAATAGAGCGAACTTCACCAACGGAAGCTGCTTCTTCGA
>JAIUMT010000142.1 GCA_022565415.1 Balneolales bacterium
CTCCATCCAGCGCATGATTATTTGGGTTGATCAGCATCGTTAGCGCTTGGGCGGCCCAGGCCAACTCGTGTGGCGGTTTCAACATCTGACCGGCATAGGCAGGACTGTGAAACGGGTAATTTCCTTTAAGTTTATCGGCAAGCTCGAGTAAAGTATCACGAACTTCGGTATCAGACGGAGTAATTTGAAGATAATTTGTAGTATCGGCGTTTTTATACCCTTTGGGACCAACCTGTTCTTTTCTATCCCTTTTAGAAGACACATCATCGGTGCTACTGTTAAGATCATCTTCTCCACTAACCCCAGACTCATTCACTGACGTTGGAAACGAAAAAAGCCATCGCTCGAATGAGTCAATGGCTTCTTTTAAGCTGTTATATGTAGATGAAGATGGCATCAGTCAATTATAAAAATCGATAACTAAAACCGATTGAAAGGACCTGTTTAATCTGAAGTTCCTTCGTTACGTTGTCGTCGTAAATAAACGCCAGCTGTACGTTTGCTGTGAGGTAATTGTTGATTTTACCAATCAACTCGTTGGTAAACCGAACCGAAGTACTGCTAAGAGGTTCGAGAAGGTTACTGAACGTTTCCAACTGACCAGAATAAACGACATTGGTAGCAATTTCTTTTTCAGCTTTAAGTCCGAGAGAGATACCACCTTCATTTCTAATAGTTTCACCCGGTTTTAATCCATAACGGGTAGATAGAGTGGTGTCGACAACGATGGTTTGGCGCATTGAAATACCGAGGTCAATCTGATATGAGCGGTCGGGATTGTACGCAAAACCGATGGTTTCAATGATATATGCAGGGGCAGCAAATCGCGAAATTACGTTGTTTCTTGAAGCGTCGTAGCCTTTATCGAACTGGGAGTTGAAGTTAATCTGGGCAATTAATGAAAACCGCTCATCATCTAACATTCGACGAATTTGGTTTCTCAAGCGTATTTCATCGTCGGTTTTGCGAAATTCGTTGCCATCGATACGCGACTGACCATACTTGAGATTGGTAGAGTGCGTAAATACGTAACGATCCTTTCTGTATTCGGCGGTGAAACGAGCAGAACTCGTTCCAGTGATGTTATTATTTCCACCCTGGGCCCAGTTATGAAAAGAAGCCTGACTACCGTTCAGCGTAAGCCAGCCACCTAATTCCCATGGGGAGACTTCTTCTTCTTCGGCAATTTCTTCTTCCTCTTGTTCGTCTTGAGCCTGCAGTGTAAGTGTTGTGGAGAGCAAAGTGGCAAATGCCATGAGAGCGATCAAAAAATATTTCGACATTCTAGAATAAATTTTTTCTGTTTAATGATTAGAGTCTGGTGTTTAGCAGTTACGTATCCAAACAACTGTCTGGAATCTTGAGTTCAGCGTTCGAGTAAGTTGACAGAAACAGGATTGTTTTCAGCATCAAAACGTACTTCAACATGTTCCCGAAATTTGGTTGGAGACACGATACCAACGAAATCTGCATGAATGGGATATTTTCGATGTCCGCGGTCTACGAGAACGGCAATGCGCAGTTTTTCGGGACTTGAAAACTGGAGTACACTTTGAAGTGCACGAATCATTGTAGTTCCGCTGAAAAGTACATCATCAACCAATAAAATGTATTGAGCAGATGCAAGCTGCTTTTGATCATTGGAAGTAAATGATATGGTATCCGATTTTGCGTCGAAATTGAGTAAAACCGGGGATTTGGGTAACAGTTGCTGGAGTTGTTTGTTCAGCGCTGTGGCAAAATGTATACCACGCTTATTTAAACCGATAAGTAACACGGAACCGGTTTCTCTGCAATCTTCGACAACCTGCATGGCAATACGCTGAATCGCGCGATTTACCCTGCCAGTTTCCATGATGTAATGTTCGATTTTGTCACTCATGTGGCTAGAGTGTTACTGAAACATCGATTTAATACTTCCCCAGGTACGTCGAACTGTAGAAGTTGTGTACTGAACGTGGCGGTGAGATTCGAATTTGGTGCCGTTCGTCATGTGGATGTGGAGTACATACTCGACATTATCGGCATTGCCATTTTTATAGAGTTGAGAGTCTGTAAATTCGAATTGTGCTGGAGGATTTCGGCGGATGGTGTTATCAATTTTAATGACAGAGTCTTCGATAAGTTCGAAGCGGCCGTTCATCCATTTGCGGTGGACTTCAAATTTATCTACCTCTGATAAATCATTGATTGACCAAGTGAGTACAACTTCGGTTTGGTTCACCACTACATTGAACATGTTCAACGGTGACGCTGTGAACCCCATTAGTAGTATCGCAAAAAGCGAAATTGGTAAAAGATTGTATTTTCTCTCTTTCATCATAAAAAATTCGTCGTTCGGCTACACCAGAGCGTCTACTATACGACCGTATGTCGTTAATAGAGTTTCAAATCGTATCCAAGTGATAAAGTACTAAGTTTAGATTTAACAAACCACGTTAAATTTGTGAGTAAATAATTGCTTAGGCACCCTAAAATCTAATTTCATACGTTGAAATAGTTATAAAAAAGAGTAACTTACACCTGGTGCATAGAATGCGATTCTATGCATTGCATTAACACTAAAAAACTGCCACCGGAGACAGAAATGAACATTAACGGATTAAAACTATTTATTACGGCCAGCGGAATGCTTGCAACGGGTCTTGCTATTGGTCTTCTTCTATCGCCAAAAACCGGGCGAGAAAACAGAGCAACCATCCGCAAAGGAGCCCATGAAGCAGGCGACTGGATGAACTCACAAACTCAAAATGCCCGAAAAAAGGCAACGAAAGTTGGCGATAATATCAAAAAATCGGTCAAAGATCGAGTTCCCGATTTGTATGAAGCCACCGACTTCCACCTTACAGATGAAGAAGTACGGAGTGTTCGCGATACAGAAGCCTAAGCTAACAGTATCGTATCGGGAATATCTGAAACTGTTTGTCCTCAAACATGTTCCCGTGGATTATGTCAACGTACTAAAATAACGACTAGAAGGTGCCATAGTCACACCCGGGTGCCATCATTTTGAAAATCTCAAATTTATGATGCGCGAAGAATTATTCCATCGCCTGTGGGAGCACCATGCCTACAATGGGGAAAGCCTCAAAACCACGTGCGGGAAACAAGTACAAATTGAAACCCCGGGTTTACTGAACCATTTCGATGGTCCCGACTTTCCTAAAGCACGTCTTTTCATCGACGGATTAAGCTTTTTCGGTAGTGTTGAGTTGCATATTCGGTGCAACGACTGGTATTTGCATGGGCACGAATCCGATCCCAATTACAATAATGTAATACTGCATGTTGTTTTGCACCCAGACGATGCTGGTCCGGTACGACTTCAAGACGGAACCACCGCCCCCACACTTATTCTATTCCCGCATCTCCATTCGAACTGGCAAACTACGTTGTTCGACCTTCATCAACAGAACGAGCTGTCTTGCGCGGGTTTTTTATCACAGATATCGCCGAAGGTCATCGATTTTCAACTAAATCAGGCTGCTGATGTCTACTTTTCGGTAAAGCATACTGAATTGATGGAGCTTTTCGATACTAAGTTGCCTCCATCTGAAGCGTTTCTGAAAATGTTTTGGGTAGCATGGTGCGACGGCCTGGGAATTCCGAACAACCGGGAGCCCATGAAAGAGCTGGCTCAGAAAGCATGGAATTTATTTCCTTCTGAAGTTGGTCGGGAGCAAGCTCTAAAATCGATTCATGCTGCCGAGATTGGTCCGCCATTACCCGACGACGACTTGTTTTTACAGATGAAGGATGTACTGACGATGCTTTCAGGATTAAAAAAGACGCCTTTCCCAAACTCGTTGAAGCCCGAACAGTGGAATTTCAAGGGCGGTCGACCCGTAAATAACCCTCAGAACAGGATTAATCAGGCTGCGGAATTGCTTTGGTTTCTGAAATCTGCCGGTTTGGGATGGTTTTTAAAACGGACGGTATTTGAGGCAAAACAGGATATTGGAATTTTTTCATTCGCAGCCGGTGAGCGAGGCCACGTGCTAAATCACGTGGTATTACTGCCTTCTATGTTTATAATCGGATCAATGTACCATAAATTTTTACTTTGCGAGGAGGCCAAAACGTACTGGAAATCGGGCAAGCAACCTGTTCCGAAGCAGGCGATATCCCCGTTTTTGCAAGCTGGAGGCAGAAATGAGCAATTTGGGATGCATCCAGGCACGTTGCCTCAGTTTCGGTATTATTGCAAAAAGAATAAATGTGAGTCATGTTTCATCTTCAAAAACATATTGAGGGGTTGACTTATGTTCTAAATGTTTCTAAATTTAAAGTCTGTTTAACAACAGGGCATTGCCCGGTCGTCTAAGGGTAGGACAGCGGTTTTTGGTACCGTATGTGGGGGTTCGAATCCTCCCCGGGCAACATAATACGATTTAATTTTAAAAGGATGTTTCGAACGATACATCCTTTTTTTTGCATCACTAACCTTCAAACTACGTGGAACAGCCTCTTGCTATTTTTGCAGGCCGCAGTAACATCGCACTAGCACGTGCGATTGCTGAGCAGTATGGAACCACGTTGGGCGAGGTCACCATTAAAGCATTTTCTGATGGTGAGATTTACGTAAAATACCAGCAAAGCATTCGCGGATCGGACATTTTCATTGTGCAGTCGACTCCTCCGCCAAGCGAGAATATTGTTGAGTTATTGATGTTGATTGATGCGGCAAAACGTGCATCTGCCTATCGCGTTACTGCTGTTATACCATATTTCGGATACGCCAGGCAAGATCGAAAGGATCAGCCAAGAGTATCAATTGCATCCAAGTTGATGGCAAATCTGCTAACAACTGCCGGTGCGGATCGGGTTTTGACTATGGATTTGCACGCGCCTCAGATTCAAGGTTTTTTCGATATTCCACTTGACCACCTATATGCAAGCAGTATATTCGTTGAGTATTTCAATGCGAATCCAATCGACAATCTCGTTGTAGTTGCCCCTGATGTAGGAAGTTTAAAAATGGCTCGGTCGTACTCGAAACGACTTGGTGCAGGACTTGCATTTGTAGATAAGCGTCGACCGCAACAAAATGTGGCTGAAGTGATGAACATTATTGGTGATATCCAGGATAAGAATATTTTGTTGGTCGACGACATGATAGACACTGCCGGTACCATTACCAATGCGGCAACCGCTCTTCGAGAACGCGGTGCCAAACGAATTTTAACGGCCTGTACACATCCGATTTTATCGGGTCCGGCCTTCCAGCGCATAGAAGATTCTCCGATCGACCTTATGCTGGTAACCGACACCGTTCCGCTGAAACGACCATCTCCGAAGATTAAAGTACTCAGCGTTGCAGAAATTTTTGCTGACTCCATCCGACGTATTTATACCGACGATTCGATCAGTACCCTCTTTGATGACTAACTCACACCTGAAAGAACATGGAAAAGCCTAATATCATTGAACTAAAATCCGTTGAACGCAACATCGATCCTAAGCGACTTGGAAATATTCGTAAGGAAGACTTGGTGCCGGCGGTAATTTACGGCCCGGGCGTTGAAGGTAACCTACACTTTAGTGTACCTCGTATCGCCTTGGAAAAAATTCTGAGCAGAAAGGAATTGCAATTTATCAAATTGACGTTTGACGACGGCAAATCGATTGATGCAATTCTAAAAGTGACTCAGTTTCACCCTGTAACTGATGTACCTGTACACGTAGATTTCTACGCTCTGAACGAGAAAGTGCCTGTTACGGTAACTATCCCGATTCGTATCATTGGAACATCACCAGGTGTTATTGAGGGTGGTCGTTTGTACCAGTCGCTGCGTAAACTTGCCGTAAGTGCACTTCCAGGAAAACTTCCAGCTGAACTTGTTGTAGACATTAGCAAGCTGCAGATTGGTCATAACCTGAAAGTTCGTACACTCAAATTAAAAGATATCACTCCACTGATGTCGCCAGAACGTACAATTTTGGTAATCCGTCCTCCACGTGGTGGTAAGGCTAAGATTACTGAGTTTGACGATGAAGAAGGCGCAGAAGAGGGAGCCGAAGCAACTGCGGAAACAGAAGCTGCAGCAGAATAATCTGCTTGCGGCTTTTGCCGTTTTTACTAATTACTTATCTCCATGCCTCTGATCGTAGGACTTGGGAATATGGGCAATGAATATATGGGAACCCGGCATAACGTCGGGTTCGATATTATATATCATATTGCCGATACCTTATCTGTTAAACTCAAGCCCGGCGGGGGTCCCTGGCTTTCAGCTGATGCACGTTTTAAAGGTCAACGTGTGGTTCTTCTTACGCCCACTACTTATATGAACAATAGTGGATTAGCTGTTTCTAAAGCAATCAATTTTTTCGATATTCCCTTAGCAGATTGTCTGGTATGTACCGACGATATCAACCTGGCACCCGGAGTCATCCGCATCAAACCTTCGGGTAGTGCCGGTGGACACAACGGTCTTAGCGATATAATCGAACGTCTTGGTACCAATCAGTTTGCTCGTTTACGTTTCGGCGTAGGAAGCAATTACCAGCGCGGAAGACAGGCCGACTATGTTTTGTCTCCGTTTGATCCGGATGAAGAAGAAGTTGTAGCTAAGGGCATCGAGAAATCTCACGATGCGGTGCTCAATTTCATACGGGAGGGAATTGTTCCGACAATGAATAAATTCAATTGATGCATCTATAACCTTAACTAACAACAGTTCAAATGGAAAATCTGATTTATGTTATTCCTGCAGCTGGTCTACTGGCCTTGCTATTTACCTATATTAAGTCGTCGTGGGTAACAAAGCAGGAAGTCGGTTCTGAAAAAATGGCGAAAATTGCCGCTTATATTGCAGATGGTGCAATGGCGTTTTTGCGGGCTGAATACAAAATTCTAGCCATCTTTGTCGTAATCGTTGCCATATTGCTTGGTATACAAGGTCATTTGACCGAAGGGTCGTCTTCGCTTATTGCAGTTTCTTTTATTGTTGGTGCTTTGTGTTCTGGCCTCGCCGGTTTCATCGGGATGAAGGTCGCAACTAAAGCCAATGTTCGCACCGCCAATGCCGCTCGGGAGAGCCTTGGCAAAGCCCTCGACGTAGCATTCACTGGCGGATCTGTAATGGGTCTTGCGGTGGTTGGTCTTGGAGTTTTAGGCTTGAGTATTCTGTTTATCGTCTACAGCTCTGTATTTACTGATGTAAATCAAGTAATTACTGTAATCACCGGATTCTCGTTTGGTGCTTCATCTATTGCTTTATTCGCTCGTGTGGGCGGAGGTATTTATACCAAAGCCGCTGATGTTGGAGCTGACCTAGTGGGTAAAGTCGAAGCCGGTATCCCGGAAGATCACCCATTGAACCCGGCTACTATTGCCGATAACGTGGGCGACAACGTAGGTGATGTAGCTGGTATGGGCGCCGATTTATTCGAGTCTTTCGTTGGCTCAATTATCGCCGCAATGGTATTGGGCGCTGTTTTCATGACATTGCCAGAGTTTGGAATCAATCCGCTTGCAGGTGTTTTACTGCCATTATTCCTGGCTGCCTCCGGAATCGTGATTTCGATTGTCGGTACATTCTTTGTTAAAGTGAAAGAAGGTGGAGATCCGCACAAAGCGCTTAACCTTGGCGAATTTGGTTCAGCAGGAATCATGATTATCGCTTTTTACTTCATCATCACCAATATTCTTCCAGAAACCTGGACGTATATGGATGCTCTTTATGGAGTTGAGCGAACTATTACCTCTCTTGGTATTTTCTTCGCGACCATTATTGGTCTCGTTTCTGGTGTGCTTATCGGGGTTATTACTGAATACTACACTGGATATGGCAAAAAGCCTGTAATGCAAATTGCACGTCAGTCGCTAACCGGATCTGCAACAAACATCATTTC
>JAIUMT010000143.1 GCA_022565415.1 Balneolales bacterium
AAGTATGAGGCCTTTTTCAGCAGCAATTTCTGTACCTCGCTGGAACAACTGAAACGCCTTTGTGCGTACAATTTCCCAGATTTCTGGTGCGACCAACCCAGTTGATATAATAGCTGACTCAGAAATATCTTCGTCGTGACCTTCGGTCGCTTTTGTAGCCGGAGTTAGAATTGGGGTTTCGAATGCCTGGTTTTCAATTAGATTCTCGGGCAATTTTACTCCGCAGAGTTCACGTCCGCCAGCTCTGTACGTCCTCCAGGCATGACCAGTAAGGTAGCCTCTCACGACGACCTCCACAGGAAGCGGAGTGCACGACCTAGCAATTGTGACGTTTGGATGCGGAATGTCTATGATGTGAGTTTTGACTATATCTGAAACACGTTCGAAGAAAAATCCGGCAAGTGTGTTGAGAATCTGTCCTTTGTAGGGGATGAGTTGATTCAAAATATGGTCGAAGGCGGAAATTCTGTCGGTCGAAACGATAGCTAGCTTTTCGCTACTCAGACGATATACGTCGCGCACTTTTCCGCGGTAAGGCTCTGGAAGTTCTGGAATGGTGGTTTTTCCTATGCAACCAGTTAATGCAGTATCCACATTCATGTTTTGTGAAGTCTGAGAATTATTTTTTTGTTGAGCTTCTACTGATAAGTTCCGGTACAATTATGGTGTGTAATTTCTCGGATTCAAGGTTCTTAATTCGATACGCTAACCGCTGTGTGGCTGATTTGCCAACCTCGTACATCTTCTGATCGATGGTGGTAAGGTTTAAGAACTTGGAAATTTTGATGTTGTCGTATCCCATTACTGCTATATCGGCAGGGACGTTGAGTCCGCGAGCCTGAAGTGCGTGAATGGCACCAATTGCCTGGGTGTCGTTAGAACAGAACAACGCCTCGGGTACTTTTTTGCGAGAAAAAAGGATGTTGATGGCTTCGGAACCGGCTTCTTCGCTAAATCCGGCGTGCTTCCGGGTAATTCCACTAACCAGATAATCCTCGTCCATCGGAATTCCGAAATCCTTCAGAGCATCTCTGAAGCCACGTTCTTTCTGATCTGAGATCGAAGATGTGGAATGCGGACGAATCATGCCGATTTTGGTAAAACCTTGTTTGATGAGGTGTTCTGCGGCGATATAACCACCTTTGTAGTTATCCCAAAAAATATGGTCGTACGACTTATGATCAGATCCAACAAGCACAACAGGGATGGGCAGATCTTTCAATCGGGCATGAATCGACTCTGTTATATCAATTGAAAAGATAATCAGGGCATCAGGAATTCCTTTCTCCAGGAATTTCATAAAGTTTGCCTCCGGATTATCTGAGCCGGTATTGTAGATGATAAAATCCAGGTCGAGGTGTTTTATTTCATCTTTAACGCCTTTAAGAACCTCGTTAAAAAAGGGAGTAGTAAATGTGGGAACAGCTACGGCAATTACCTGAGCTTCTTTACGTGCCAACTTTCGGGCATTTGCCTGTGGGTAAAAATCGAGTTCCTTAATTGCTAACTGAACGCGTGACTTAGTGGCGTCAGAAACATATGGAGACTGATTAAGCACACGTGATACCGTAGAAATTGCTACTCCGGCTTTTTTTGCCACATCGTAGATTGTGTTTTTCTTTGCCATAACCGAAAAAAAATAAAAAAAACGAGTTGATTCCAGAATTTAACCACAGAAGCCGAAATATAATGCATTTCGTGCTTAAATATCTTAAGAACTATGTTAACATAACACAGCTGCTAATGGAAAGAGTCCCTACACTGTTTGGAAGGTGGTAATTGTATTACAAAATGTATGTAGATGTCTATGTTATCACACTTAAGTTAACCATATTGATAACTATATCACATCTGTATATTAAATTTCTTGAGATTTGGTACATAGTGGAACTTTTGACACACAAATTGTATTTCTCTATAAATGAGCACAAATGTCAATGAAACTTATTTCTCGTCAGCTGGAATTTTAAGAATACCTTATAAATTGGTGCGTCCGGTTTACGAAAAAACTGCCTTCCACAGAAATGTAATTGAAGAGTTACCGACTATTTCTTTACGCGACGCGTACTCGCACTGCCGAGAAATCACACGTCGACACGCAAAAACGTTCTACATGGCAACTCGTTTTTTGCCAAACGACAAACAACGTAGCATATTTGCTATCTATGCGTTATGCCGATATGTAGACGACCTGGTTGATGAAACCAACGATTTAATTGAACAAAAAAAGGTTGATCGCTCTCATTTAGACAAACTTTTGGAAGAGTGGCAAAACAAACTCGAAATCGCCTATGATACGGGTGAGGCCGACAATCCAATACTCATTGCTTTTGCCGATACCCTAAACTCGTTTCATATTCCCAAACAGTATCCGCTTGAGTTACTAGAAGGTGTATGCATGGACTTGCATAAAAACCGTTACGAAACCTTCGACGAGCTCTACGATTACTCATACAAGGTAGCCTCCGTTGTCGGACTCATGACCAGCGAAGTATTCGGGTACGATTCCCCTCAGGCCATTCCTCATGCTGTGGACCTTGGCATTGCCATGCAACTGACCAACATCCTCAGAGACATTGGTGAAGACCTCCGCCGAGACAGAATTTATATTCCCGCCGAAGACCTCCGTCGTTTCAATATCACAGAACAAGAGCTTTTCGACGGCATAAAAGACGAGAGATTTTCTAATCTGATGGAGTTCCAGATTAAACGTGCCCGTGCTTATTACGACAGTGCCGATAAAGGCATAGCAATGCTATCTGGCGACTCTAGAATGCCTGTGTATCTTGCACGCCACAATTACAGCCGAATACTAGATCAAATCGAGCAAAACAAGTACGAAGTATATTCGAAAAGAGCATTCTTAACTGCTACTCAAAAACTAGCTATAGTTCCAAAAGCTTGGATTAATGCCATGATGTAAGCAGATTGTTATTCCCATCTTGCTTATCTTTAGCGGGAAATAACATCAGAGTCTACTACATGGCCACAATAAATAAGATTCTCATTGCAAACCGAGGTGAAATAGCTGTACGTATAATTCGTACTTGTAAATCACTTGGAATAAAGTCAGTTGCGGTGTATTCTCGCCCCGACAAAACATCACCACATGTATTATTGGCTGATGAATCTGTTTTTATTGGTGAGGCAGCATCATCCCAGAGCTACCTGGATATTGATAAAATTATTGATGCAGCTCATAATACCGGTGCAGATGCTATTCACCCTGGATACGGTTTCTTAAGTGAGAACTCACTTTTTGCCCAGCGTTGTAGCGACGAAGGAATTATATTTTTGGGTCCGTCTGTTGAGGCCATTCGCGTAATGGGCGACAAAACCGAAGCCCGAAAGCTGATGGAAAAGGCCGGTATTCCACTACCTCCGGGCACAACAACAGCCTTAAAAAGCATCCAGGAAGCCGTAGAAACCGCAAACTCTATCGGTTACCCCGTCCTCATAAAGGCGGCAGCAGGCGGCGGCGGCAAGGGCATGCGTATCGTTTACGATGAAGCCAATATCCAGGAAGCTACTCGGGCGGCACAATCTGAAGCCAAAAATGCATTCGGAGACGAACGTGTCTATGTTGAAAAGTACCTCGAAGAGCCGCGCCACATCGAAGTTCAGATTATTGCAGATCAGCATGGGAATATCTGTCATCTTTTCGACCGCGAATGTTCCATTCAAAGGCGGCATCAGAAGGTAGTAGAGGAAGCTCCATCTCCATTTCTGGATGACCTCATGCGTAAGGAAATTACCAACACAGCTGTGGAGGTTGCACGCGCCTGCGATTATGTTGGTGCCGGAACAGTTGAGTTTCTGGCCGATAAAAACCGAAATTTCTACTTCCTGGAGATGAATACCCGATTGCAGGTAGAACATCCCATAACAGAATTAATAACGGGTGTTGATTTGGTTGAATTACAAATTCGGGTAGCATCGGGTGAAAAACTCGGGTTCAATCAGGAAGATATTACGTTAATTGGTCATGCGGTGGAGTGTCGAATTTGTGCTGAAGACCCGACAGAGCAGTTCTTACCTTCAACCGGACTTATTACCCGACATGATACTCCGACCGGACCGGGGGTAAGGGTAGATGCGGGCGTTCGAACTGGTCAGGAAATTACCATCGACTACGATCCGTTAATGGCAAAACTAGTGGTTCACGCCGAAAGCCGCACTAAAGCACTCGAGCGCATGTATGAAGCTCTGAGTAATTACAGAATTAGCGGACTACGAACTACCATATCTTTTTGTAAATTCGTCATGAAGCACCCTTCTTTCATACAGGGCACTTACAATACCCATTTCGTAAAAGAACATTACACTACAGACACATCCGTCAGCCGTGAAGAATTTGCATCCATAGCTGGCATTATTTATTTCAACAAATCCGGGTCAACTAACGACCGGAAAGATTCTAATGGGGAGCATAATCAGCCCCAATACACAAACTGGTGGACAAAAAGACGCCAATAATCAAGTTTATACATCTACAATGAAGACCAATCAAGCCCTATTCGACGAACTTAAAGCGTTGGAAACTGAACAACGTAACCCAGAAACCATGCATATCGATTTGGCAAGTTCTGCCGAAATCGCCAAACTAATCAACGATCAGGATAAACTAGTTGCGAACCATGTAAACGCTAGAATTGTTGAAATTGGCGATGCCATCGAAATGATTAAGAATGCATTTTTGGCCGGAGGTCGACTTATTTATACAGGTGCAGGCACAAGCGGGCGTTTAGGCGTTTTGGATGCAGCCGAGTGTCCGCCGACTTTTGGAACAGATCCGAGTTTGGTTCTCGCACTTATGGCAGGAGGTCAGGAGGCAATGTATGTGGCTCAGGAAGGAGCCGAGGACAGCCCAGAAGCGGGTGCAAAAGATGTTGAAGGCGTGAATATTGGTCCCAACGACGTCCTTTGCGGACTTGCTGCTAGCGGAAGAACACCTTATGTATTGGGTGCAATTAAGAAAGCCAAAGAAGTTGGCGCCGGTACCATTATGGTTTGCTGTGTAACTGCAGGTCGCGTGAAGCACGATAATACAATTGATATCATGATTGATGTTCCTGTAGGACAGGAGGTAATCATGGGATCAACTCGTATGAAATCTGCCACAGCTCAGAAAATGGTTTGTAATATGCTCACCACCGGATCCATGATTCGATTGGGTAAAGTCTATGAAAATGTAATGGTCGACCTCAAGCTTACAAATAAGAAATTGGTCGAAAGAGCGCGTCGTATCATTATGATGTTCACAAAACTCACATATCAAGAAGCTGCAGATTTGATGGCTGAGGCGGACAATCACGTTAAAACGGCGCTAGTAATGTCGCTTGGAAACCTGGATAAAGTTCAGGCGCGTGAGCTTCTGCAAAAGCACGATGGTTTTATCAGAGCTGCGTTAGAATCACTTAAGGACTAACACCTATGCACATAATTGTCAGTTTGTTTGCCTGGATAGGGTACGCCACCATGTTCGTACTCTTTTTACTACCAACTCTTCTGGTATATTTGGTCACATATCCATTCGATAAGTACCGAATCTATTCAAACTGGCTGTTTATGTTCATTGGCAGATCATTTTTTTGGTTCAATCCCTTATGGAAAATCAGAATAGAGGGATTGGACCAATTTAAATACGGCGAGCCGACAATATTCGTGGCAAACCACCAGAGTTTTCTGGACATGCCTTTACTTGCCATGTTACCATGGCAGATGAAATGGGTCTCGAAGCAGGCTCTGTTTAAAGTACCGGTGTTGGGTTGGTATATGAGAATGTCGGCTCATATCAGTGTGAAACGTGGAACTACGGCTGCATTAAAAGCCCTCGACAAGCTGAAACCATTCCTGCGAAACGGCATCCCAGTAATGTTATTTCCGGAAGGTACTCGCTCGCGAAGTGGAGAATTAATCAAGTTTAAAAGTGGTGCATTCATGTTGAGCAAAGATACGGGTGCATTCGTTCAGCCAATTCTGATTTGGGGCTCACGCGATGTGATGAAACCCGATACCTGGAAGGCGACCACATCGGGAGAAATGGTTGTCACGCTGATGAAACCTTATTCTCCAACTGACTTCGAAAGTATCGAATTGATGCGCGACAAAATATACTCTGATATGAAGGACGAATTAGATCGTTTAGATCGTGTTTTGCGTTAATCTGTGAAACAAACCGCTAAATGATGTGATTATTTATGAGAAAAAATCAGGTTGATAGCATCCCATATCGGATAATAGTCAAGACTTGCCTGATTGCAGTGCTCCTTATTTTTATACTCATAACCAAACTATTCCCAACTTTTCAGATCGATAGAAACCGTGAATTTACTCCGCCGTCTGATGATTTTTTAACTCTCGATTTGATTGAAATCACGCAACAATCATCCTCTCCACCAATACCACAACGCCCTCGGGTTTCTCTCGAAATATCAGATGCAGATCCAGTAGATGACCCGGATTTCGACTTATATCTAGATATACAAACGAATCTTGTATCTGAGCCCGTACCAATGCCTGGAACTGGTTCAACCGTGGGACCCGTCGTCTCGAACCCGCAAACGCCCCCCAGAGTTACTCGAATCGTTGAACCGATAACACCTCCGAATGTATTGAACAGCGATATTCGGGTGCGGGTATCGGTGACTTTTCTAGTTAATACAGATGGCACGGTTGATGAATATTCTGTAACACAGCTTCAAATTTTCAATCGCTCAACAGGACAATTCGAAACGGTTGATTCGGTAGGTGACAATATCATCGAAGCGACACTGTATGCTGCAGAACAATGGCGATTTCGAGCGGCTATGCAGGATGGGACTCCAGTTAGGGCATATTCAACACACATATTTTCATTTGGACGGTAAAAGGGGCCATATAGCGTAAATAAATATTGATATCGCTTGCGAATAGATTTATATTTGGAGTCTTTGGAAAAAGGAGAGGTGCCGGAGCGGTCGAACGGGCTCGCCTGGAAAGCGTGTGTACCCCAAAAGGGTACCGAGGGTTCGAATCCCTCCCTCTCCGCATTAAAGGTAGATTTCTGTAATATGAAATCTGCCTTTTTTTATTTGTGGATATATGCATAGCTTTAGATACGTGTAGCAACATTCTGATCAGGGTTTAGAGATTATGAATGTTTGCCGAATAACTGGGATCAAATCAGGCAGAGCCTGATTCTTATTACCTCTTTTTCTTAACGAAATATATATAAAGCATGAAGTTATCTTCAGTCGTTTGTCTGATGGGGGTAGGTGCATTTCTACTTCTGTCGGCCTGTGAAACACCGTCTCGTCCGGACTTTTCAGTTGAACAACGCAACAACATCCCCATCATAAAAGGCATTACATACGAGTTTTTAGGTGGAAGTGGGTCTATTATTGATACTACAAGTAGTTCATTTCAGGACTTATTTGCACTTGAAGGTGATGGTACCGTTCGAATTGTTCAGGAATTGGAATTCGAAATTGGTGATTTAGGTAGTGCCATTCCGGAAATAGATGTAGATCCAATTACAATCGAATCTCAAATAGGTGATATCGTTGTAGATGATTTCAACGCCGATTTCGATTCTGAAATCGGATTGATTGAGCTAGACGCGGAAAGTACAGATCCTGAAAATGCAGAAGTGGGTACATTTAACGCCGAATTTAGCGGAAGTGGTCAAGCTTCTTACGAAGACATAACAGGCAATCAGCCCGGAGATGTACCAGCAGGCACAAACATTCCACAGGGACAGTCAACTGAGATATCAATTCTTCTTGATGTGGGTGATTTTCAAGAAGCAATAATTGAATCTGGTGCCATTCGCGTAATTTTTCGCAATGAACTTGGATTTGAAATTG
>JAIUMT010000144.1 GCA_022565415.1 Balneolales bacterium
CGATATACTCATAGATTTCATCCGAAATAACATAGATTTCCGGGTATTTGAGCAAAACTGCGGCGAGGGCTTTGAGTTCTTCGGCAGTGTAGCAGCTTCCGGTCGGATTAGATGGAGAGCACAGAATGACCGCTTTGGTTTTCGGTGTGATGGCGGCTTCGAGCTGCTCAGGAGTAAGTTTATACTGATGCTTGAAGTTGGTTTTTACGATAACCGGAATTCCTTCAGCCAGCTTTACCATTTCGGGATAGGAAACCCAATACGGAGCGGGAATAATTACTTCGTCGCCGTTGTCTACTGTGGCCAGAATGGTGAATCCGACAGATTGTTTCGCGCCATTCGACACAATTACTTGCTCGGGGGTGTACGTGAGGTCGTTGTCGCGTTTTAACTTGGCTACGATTGACTCGCGGAGCTCAGGCGTTCCGGTGTTCATGGTGTAGCCGTGATGCCCATCGCGAATAGCTTTAACCGCAGCATCGCAAATATAATCGGGTGTTTTGAAATCGGGCTCGCCGGCACTTAACGATATAACTGATTTTCCGGCACGTTTCATTTCCTTGGCCAACGCCGAAATCTTCATTGTTTCGGATGGGGCCAGTGCATTTGCACGTTTTGATACCATAATACTTTTAAATTTAGAAATCCCTAATACATATTAACCGAGCTAAAATTTAGCAAAAATCGGGGTTAGTATTGCTACAGGAATTCACGTTTTGCTTCTAAAGCTTTGGCCACATTTTTGGGCACAAAATGCTGAACATCGCCTTTCCAATATGCTACTTCTTTGACAAGAGATGCCGATACGAACGTTAATTCTTCGCGGGGCATGAGGAATATAGTATCCAGCTCAGGCGACAACTTTCGGTTCATCAATGCCATTCGGAATTCGTATTCAAAATCGGAGATCTGACGAACACCACGAACCAACGTTTTTACTCCCAGTTTTTTCGCTTGCTCTACCAACAATCCCGTGAATTGGTCTACTTGTACCTTATGCGCCCACTCTTTTTCTTTGATGCATTCCAGTATGAGTTCTTCGCGCTCTTCCGGAGTAAAAATTGATTTTTTTCGCGTGTTTACCGCGATGGTTACATATACTTTCTCAAACAGATTTGTTGCTCGTTCGAGAATATCGAGGTGACCATACGTAATTGGGTCGAACGATCCGGCATAAAGTGCGGTCATAGTTTGTTACTTCGGTGGTGGAGTGAAAAACGTGTACGAATATCCCTCAAAATGTTAAAATCCGAGGCTAAACACAACTCGGGAATCGAATCATTCGGCATCAGAAGTTTCGTCGTCTTCTTCGTCTGGAGTGGCAAAAATCGTAACGATGGTTCTTCCGTATGGCTTGGAAAACACACAAAGCGGATGCTCGGAGAAGTTTTTGTATTTATCGTGCTCCAGCATTAGCCATCCGCCGGGAGTGAGCCAACCTTCCGTAATAATGAGCTCCAACATTTCTTCCATTTCGGGAAAATCGTACGGTGGATCGCAGAAAATCAGGTCGTACGGCCGCGACGGACCTGACAGAAAACGCATGATGTCGGCGTTGATTGTTCTGATTTTGTCTGTGACTTCGAATTGCTCGGCGTTTTCGGCGATGGTTAACATCGAGAGGCGGTTGTTGTCGACAAACGTTACATGGGCCACACCGCGAGAGATGGCCTCAAAACCCAGGTTTCCGGAGCCTGCGAATAAATCGAGGACTTCGAGTTCGTCGAAATAGCGGCGGGCATCAATCACACCGAACATTCCTTCTTTTGTACGGTCGGAGGTCGGACGAATTACACCGGAATCGGGTACTTTAATTCGTCGGCCTTTTAGGGAGCCAGTTATTATTCGCATAATTATTATTTTCGGTGGCGGATGAGGCCAGTGTGATGGCGGTTCGGAGGCTTATGAGGCCAATTTAGTAGCTATTCTAACGCTTAGAAAGTCAGTTGAATCACTATTCTGAAGCTTATTTTGCTAAAGGTACTATTGTTCTATTGCTTAAAGCGCAAGCGTAATTGCGGGAAACGCTTCTTCCAGATTAAAACCATAGGTTTCTTCAGGCGCTTCAACTTGCATATCAGCCAGATTGTCGAGGCGAACCTGTCGGGCACTGGAATCAAACACGTACTGAAGCACTTCGTTCACTTTGTACACATTTGTGCCATAAAAATAGATGGTATCGTGCACTCCGTTCATCCAGCCCAGATTTGAAGCTTGTTGCAGCCACAAGTACGATAAATCATCGATATGAGCATATCGGATGTGGGTAGCAGCTCGAAGTTTCCCAAGCACGAAGGATGCGATGGCGATATGATCGTCGTAACAACCAATAGTTTTAAACGATTCGGTAGTTTCGGTTTTGCCTATCCATTTGAGTCCGACCTCGAACTCACTGCAAAGTTCTGAAAACGAGCAGCCATCGCCAAGCTGATGGTATCCGGCGGTCTGAAGTTTGTTTCGAACGGCTAAAAATCGGAAATCCCGATTGCTCAAGTCGAACCAAAATGGTTCCAGTTGCTGACGGTTTTCGCCGTGTTTGAGAATTCGCAGGTAGGCTTCGCGTTCTGAGGGCTGATCGTACACCGATTTTGGAAGTGCGGCCCAGGTTTCGAGAGTTGCTGGAATCAGGCATCGCAAAACGGATACCTGATGTTTTTTCACAAGCCGGTCTATCACATCGAGTACGCCCTGATAAAGCTCGGGGTCGCGCTGGATGATAGTCGGCACAATTTCGAAATTGAAATCAATTTTCCCTACACGACTTAACGCATGAGGCTCATCAGGTCGGCTAACTGCATAGTATAGCTGTCGACCTGTGAAACAAACGCCAAGATTAACGGGAGTATCGGTCATGGGAGTTAATCCCAGTTGGAAGCGTTTAGCAAAGTGGTTCGCTCCATACTACCAATTCTATTCTCGCTATCCGGATCTTTAAGCAGGTAAATTTGCGGACGCAATGTATCGTTTCTGGAATACTCGAAACGGTTTCCAGTTTCACGGGTTGTGTATGTGAAACGATCTACATCAAAAGGTATAGAAGTTGGTTTTGCAAAGAGCGAATCCCGCTGTGCAATCATTGTAGAATCTGTTTTCAAGAAGTCTACTAATCCATCCAGGCTTTCGGGGAATTCTTCGTTTGCTCGCTGATAGGCAATAAGCGCATCTCGAATAGATTCCATTCGATCGCGAACCATTTGTTGTTCTTTGCGCTGCTCGAGCACTTCTTGGTAAGGAGAATAAATTGAATCAAAGAGGAGGTACCCTAAACCGAAAATTACTACCCAAAGTACGGCCCCTACAACGCGGTTTCTTGTGTCAATATCCATCTGTATTGTTTTACAAAGATATATGAAGGTTTATGATTTACGAAAATACATTCACTTAGACAGATATGCAATTAGATAACGAAATAATCGACTGTACTACAATATTTAACGATATCTGCCTTAGTTACAGCCGTAAGTTATCGGAACAATGCCATCTATCCTACTCATTAGATACTTTTTTGCGTAAGTGCATCTCGGTTTGATATCGCCGTCCTTCGCGCAGAAGTTCAATAGACATGGTATCTCACTCATTATACTCACGGAAGAGTGCCCAGGCATGATTTTGACTGTAAATAGGCTCTGAACCCACGCGTAGAACGATGTCTCCGGGCAGAATTCCGGCCTCATATGCCGGACCATCGCGATTTACGCTTACAACCAGTAACCCCTGAATTGTAGGTAAATTGTATCGAACAGCAAGTCCGCGTGTGATGCCAGCCCATTCAAATCCGGCATCGTAGTCGAGTTTAACCTCACCACTTTCGACCAGCATATTCAGAATACGAATTACAGTATTGCTTGGAATCGCGAAACCTAGCCCAACAAACCCCGAACTTGTACCGCCTGTGTAAATAAATGTATTTATGCCGATAACTTCGCCCATACTGTTAACGAGGGGACCTCCGGAATTACCCCGATTAATTGCCGCATCGGTTTGAATCATGTTCAGGTAGACGCGCGGTTCTTGGGGGATTGGCCTGAAATCGCGCTTAAGTGCGCTTATGACTCCGACGGTTACCGAAGGCTGACCATCTTCGAATAATCCGAATGGGTTACCAACGGCGATGGCCCACTCACCGACCATCAAATCATCGGAGTTTCCAAACTGAACATGATCGAATTTCTCATCTGAGTTGATTTTGAGCAAGGCGAGGTCGGCAAACTCATCGCGTCCTAACAGAGTTGCGTCGTAACTACGCCCACTCGACAACACAATCTGAATATTTCGGGCGTTTCGGCCAACTACATGTTCGTTTGTTAGAACATGGCCATCTTCGCTAATGATAAATCCGCTTCCCATATTCGTAAACTCCTGAACATAGCCGGGATTCCAGAAAAAATCGAAAAATGGGTCTCTCGACATCGCACTTTCGCGTACGCCGGTTACGGAAACACTCACAACCGACGGACTAACCACCTGAACTGCGCGGGTTATGGCACTTTGACGACTGGCATTTATTTCCAAATCGGCCGAGTGGTCGTATGATCGGGAGAAGGGTTGCTCCAGAAAGTAACCAGATGATGGCGATTCAGACTCGGTGGTTGTATGCTGATTTGGCGCTTCAGATGGTTCACATCCGGCCAAAAACAAAACAATGACCAGTGCTTTGAGGAGGTATGAATATTGCTTGCCCATATTATTGATGCTTTTTGAGCGATTAGCGGTGATGAAGTTGACGTGATCCAACAGAGATTACATCCTGAACGGCTTTTTCCAGCGGACCTTCGTGCCATCCGCCGGCTGCTCTGGCATGTCCGCCGCCGTTGAATTCTCGTGCCCAGACGTTAACATCCACATCGTCGGAGTTCGAACGAAGGCTGAGTTTTATCTTGCTGTCCATTTCGGTAAAAATGACGGCAGCTTTGACGTCGCGAATGGCCAGACCGTAGCTCACAATGCCTTCCAGGTCGTAGTAATTGGTCATGGTTTCGCGAAAAACTGACGCATTTGCGCGGAGAGATGCAATTTTTCCGTTCTGATGAAGTTCTACCGAGTTGAGAACCTTGGCCATGAGCTGAAGCTGATTGATTGTTTTTCCGTCGTAGATGCGTCGGTGGATTGGCTCGGTTTTGAGTCCGACTTTGTGAATCATTTTGGCCACAGCTTCGTGTGTTGATGCCGAAACGCTGTCGAAACGAAATGATCCAGTATCGGTTACGATTCCAGCGTATAGTGCTTCTGCGGCCGGGAGATCGAGGTCGCTCAAATCGTCGAGTTCGTAAAAGCCGTAAATGAGCTCGCAGGTTGATGAGGCGGATGTATCCGAAACCGTGTGCGTGAACATATCGGCCGGACCCGGATGGTGGTCGATCATAAATAACGGCTTTCTGGAGCGTTCGGCGAATTCGCCAGCGAGTCCGAATCGCGAAGGATGGTTCCCATCAACAAAAACGATTGCATCACACTCGGCAAGTTTGTTCAATGAGGTCGTTTTTACAGGAAAATGATCGCATAACCAGTTGATATTTCCTGCAAGACTATCGTCGTTAAAAGCGAATGCGTTGACTTTGTGCTTGGTTAGCCAACGACATAATGCCACCTGCGAGCCTATGCAATCGGCATCTGGACGCACATGCGAAACAACTGCTACTTTTTTGTTTTTATATGACTTGAGAGATTTTGCAAGTTGTTTAATTTTATCTTCGTTCTTGAGCATGTGATGCGGAAGTGTTGTATTCGATTTTTTGTCCGGTTATTTGAGCGCCAGGGTGTGGTTTTAACGGGCGCCTGAACTTGGTTGAAAAACCTTCATTATTATCCGGATTTTAGTTTGTGTAATATACCAAATATATGCGAATCAGATTCGGGACGATGCCATCAACTCACTATATTTGCCTTTTAACCTGTTTTTTAAGTCAACATCATGCATGCACTGATAATTGGGAATGGAAATCCGCCTGGAGTGGCGTTGTTTGAGCGGGAGCGGAATCAGGCCGATCTGGTTGTCGCTGCTGATGGAGGCGGGAATTGGTGCATGAAGAATGGGTTTAAGCCCGATATTGTGGTTGGTGATTTGGACAGCTTTAATTCCAGGTTATATCCGACAATACCCGTTTTGCTCGACCTCGATCAGGAAACAAACGACCTTGAAAAAGCTCTGAGGTACGTCATTGACCGAAAAATTCGAAGTGCCACCTTGTTGGGAGTTACTGGCGAGCGACTGGACCATACACTCAAAAACATCTCGGTTATGGCGCAGTTCGAGCGCAAATTTGACAATTTATCGATGAAAGATGAGCATGGATGGATGAAAATTCTTCCGAGAGATTTCTCGTTTGAGGTGGCTGCCGGAACTATAATTTCCCTGTTTCCTGTGTCTGGGGTAGTGGATGGAATTTACACCACCGGACTCGAATTCGCGCTACATGATGAATCCCTCGAAAATGGTCGGCGGGATGGATCGTCGAATCGATCAATATCAGACACCGTAACCATATCTCATCGAACAGGAAAGCTACTTTTGATGGTATTCGACAGCGTTAAGGAGGGGGGCTGATGTCGGATGATGGGCTTGAGTTAGGCATGTCTGTCGGAAGTGAAGGATTGGGGTGGCTGGATGGTTCCATCATCCTGATTTATGTGGTCGTTTTGATCGTTCTGAGCCTGCGGGCGAGGAATAGCATGCGCCGCATGGACGCGGGTTCTGAGAACACCTCCCGACAAAAAGAGGAAAATTATCTGCTATCTGGTCGGAAGTTAACGTTGCCGGCATTTGTAGCGACGCTCGTTTCAACCTGGTACGGTGGAATTTTGGGCGTTGGCGAGTTCAGTTATTTATATGGAATTTCGCAGTGGGTGGTGATGGGATTGCCGTATTACCTGTTTGCGGTGCTTTTTGCGTTCTTTTTGGCTGGGAAAATTCGAGCGAGTAAGGCGTTGTCTATTCCGGAGGCTGTTTATGGCGTGTATGGAAACAAGGCATCGAAGCTGAGTGCTGGGCTGATTTTTTTACTGGTGAATCCGGCGCCGTACATTTTGATGGTGGCCTTGATTGCCCAGTATGCTTTGGGGTTTGAAGGATGGTATTTTCCGGTAATTGTTGCCCTTTTTTCGGCATTTTATGTAAGCTGGGGCGGATTTGGAGCGGTTGTGCGTACCGATGTTTTTCAGGCTGTTCTGATGTATGTCGGTTTTGGAGTGTTGTTGTATGCGGCGTGGAGTGCGTTTGGGAGTCCGGTGGATGTTTGGAATTTGCTGCCGGATTATCATAAAGACCCGACTGGTGGACAAGAGATAAGCTATCTTTTAGTATGGTTTTTTATAGCATTGTGGACGTTTGTGGATCCGGGTTTTCATCAGCGAGCGGCGGCGGCGAAAAATGGAAAAACAGCCCGAAATGGGATTCTGGTTTCGGTCGGATTTTGGTTCATTTTCGATATGGCGACGTTGATTACGGCTTTGTATGGCGTTGTGATGTTTACCGAGCTACCCTCCGCCTCGCTAATCTACCCGGCCATGGCCGACCATCTTCTCCCGTTCGGTCTCAAAGGACTCTTTTTCCTAACCTTGCTTGCCACCATCATGTCGACCCTCGACAGCTTTCTGTTTATTTCGGGTCAGACACTTGGGCGCGATATGATTTCGGGGACATTCGAGCGAAACAAGAATACCAGCGAGTCGCTCTATGCCAAGAAGGATACCCACTTTGAATCATCTACATGCGACGCCAGCGACTC
>JAIUMT010000145.1 GCA_022565415.1 Balneolales bacterium
GTTTGAATCACCCGATTCATCGCATCTTCGAAGAAATTCGCCCGGGCCATCCGCTTGAAACCATACAACTCCTGAATCATAGGCGCCAAAACCGGATCATTCTGAGCTTTTTCATACAATGGTTTCAGGTCGATATCGCAGCCTAAAATTCTGCGAATACACACGGTTGCGGCCGCTTTTTCATCAGCAGAAAGATTATCACTGGCTGAGGCGGAAAATTCCGGCGCTTCCGGGTCGCCATTGAAACGGATATTCACAAGCACATCCCGGTCGCCGACAGGTACAGGACGCGTAAATCCGTTCTCGAAAATCAGCATCGGATCGTGCTCATGATCGAAATACTGGTCAATATCCAGGCATAGAAAAAAGTCGTGAGGCGGCGTTGATGGAATAGTCCAATGCGTCATGTCTTGCTCGTTTAAGTCTAAAAGGCGGATGTGTTGAGGTTGCTACCAACGTAACAATCAGTACACATTAAGAAGTTTCATCGCCAGAAAAAAGTAAATTGACGCTGAAATCGCCAACCACGGACTCGGTTTGATGGTGATGTATTTATATCGCGAGGCCATTGGTAGAATCACGAACAACATCAAAAGGGCAACGATAACCATCCAAACACCAATTCCCTGAATCAGATACAATCGAATCCAGTCGTAAACCACGCCCATCATACTGGTAAAAGCGTTCCAATCTCCAAAACTTCTGCTCACCCGCGACAGAAAATCAACATCCCACAGCAGTAAATGCAGGAATAGTCCTACCGCAACCACGATGGAATAAAGTATAGTTTGCTGACGTTTGAGCATAATGTATTTTTGAGTCTGATCCATGAGTGTCGAATGAGGCGACAAGTTAGCGATTTTACCGGAATGCAGCCTGAGGTTTTCGTTCTCGCGAGAGCTTTTCTGCGAACATCCGTTCCACTTCGCTTAGGGTGTCGGTCTCGAGTGCGCTTTTATCCCACCGGATACGTCGAAATCGGGGTAATCGGAGTGTAAATCCGGCTTTTGTGCGTTTGTTGATCTGGATTTCATCGAACTCGATTTCGACAACAATTTGTGGCTCGATGGACAGGGTAGGTCCGAATTTTTCGCGAACTAATGGCTTAATGGCGATATTTAATTGTTTCAGTTCGGCATCCGTGTATCCCGAATAGGCCTTGCCAATGGGCACGAAATCTTGTTCGAATCGGTCGTCGTCGCTGACCCGAATTCCTAGTGTGAAATCTGAAAACGTGCCGCCGCGCTTGCCACTTCCGGCGTTGGCGTACAGGATTACGGTATCGAGCGATCCACCCGGTTTCTTCACTTTCAGCCACGATTTTTTGCGCTGACCAAACTCGTACGGACTGTCTTGGCGTTTCAGAATGAGTCCTTCGTTGCCATGACTAATTGCACGATTGAAAAGCGTGTCAATGTCGTCGGTGGTAGACACGTTATACTGCTCTGTGATGAAAATTTCGTTCTCACGACAAAATTTTTCCAAAATCTCCCTTCGTCGCACAAGCGGAAGGTCGAAGAGTGTTTTCCCATCAGAATACAGCATATCGTAGGCCACAAAAGCCACGGGATACGTTTGAAGCAGTTTTGCGGTGGGCTTTTTTACCCCCATTCGTTTTTGAAGTAACTGAAAGGGCTGGATGGTGTTATCCAGATAAACACACAGCTCTCCATCCAAAACGGTAGGAGGCAGGTTTTTGTCGGCAAACTGCGCACAAATCTCGGGAAATGAATCGGATATGGCGTTCAGGTCGCGCAAAAATATGGATATCTCTGGGCCGGAAACATGCAACTGAGCCCGCATTCCGTCGAATTTCTCTTCGGCCACGTAGTCGGACAGTTGGTCAACGGAGTGGTTTTCGTAAGGAGATGCCAGCATGAAAGCCACGGGCTGATGCAGGATGAACCGGGCTTCGTCGAGACGCTGGGAACGGGCCAGAATCGCGGTTTTGCCAAGGCTTCCGGTAATCATGTGGGTGAAACGAACCGTTTCGGGGTCGGACTCAAAAGCCAGTGCGATGGCGTTCAGAATACTGCGCGACTCGAATCCGATGCGAAGACTGCCTCCGCCCAGAATTCGTAAAAAATATTTGATTTCGAGCGGGGAGAGGCTGCGCCAGATTTCTTGCAATAGGGCCTCTTTTTCCTTGCGTTTGCGTAATGCGGCCAGTTCTTCGTATTTGAGATGAATTTCGCTGAGGGATAGTTGGCTGTCGGGAATGCGTTTTTGTCGGGCAGAATCCAGATTCTCCATCAGCTTCTGAATCGTTTCGGAGGCGCTTCCTGTGGCAATTCGGCTTGGCCTGAAAACATTTTCGTAATCGATTTCCAGAAACTCGGCGGCGCACACGGCGATGGTACGGTGACCAATAACGGCGCGTTTTCCTGAAACCGTGCTGAAGGCACCTTCTCCGAAATAGCGGACAGCTAAATCAAGGTGCTCATCAGACTCGAGTTGCTGCAGATATTCTGCACAAACGGCGGTTTTTTCGCGGGTACTGCGTATTTCAGCAATTTGTTGCGCGATATCACAAAACGTTTTGAAATCGGATTTCATGTCAGGTTAACCATATGCGTAATTTTGAACTATGGTAATCTAACACGAAATCGGATCAAATCGTTAACCTTACTCTTCGGTCATGTGCGATAAAACTGCCCGGAAACGGGGTTCGCCGTGGCGCTCGAGGAAATAGGTGAAGGTGCCGGCTTCTAAATCGAGCTGCATCATCCACTGATTGGTAGCTGCATCTGGAATCATTTCGGCAGTTACTTTGTCGGCCGGGAAGAATTGCTGGGTCGCGGTTCCGGTTGTGGTCGCGTATCCGCCGTAGCCGTGCGAGGCGTTATTTTCGATCAGGTATTCTTCGGTGCGCTCCTCGCCGAGATGGTCATGAAAAAGATGCAGACCCTGCTCACGACGTTCCAGAACCCAGGTTCCGTGCCAGTAATCGGTGTCCCGATACAGATCTATTCGGATGATGTCTTCACTGCACGATGAAATGTGAGTGCGGAGTTCGGTGCCGACTAAAGCATGGTCCTGATTGTCGGGGAAGTTGGATTGACCGGCAAATGTTTCTCCGCAAAGATCTGCTATGTTGGCGAAGAAGGCAGCCTGAGCATCATTGGACGTAAGTTGAGTTTCAACTTGGCGCTCTCCGCATGCTATGAATGTTAATGCGAGAGTAAGGACTAAGAGGTGTTTCATTATTATGATGATTCGTTATGGTTGATATCAGAATATATGAATTTTTACTTGCGGGGAAGTGCTTCGATTAATTACAAATCTTCGATGATGAAAACATAATGTAGAATTTCATGAATTTATGGTCAATCTTTTGCACATGTCAACGTGTTATGCGGATGAACTTGGAGTCTTTGTTTACTCACGTCGTAGTGCTTCAATCGGATCGAGGCGGGCAGCTTTCCAGGCCGGATAAAATCCGAAAAAGAGTCCGACCCCAGCCGACACACTCACCGCAGTAATCATGGCTTCGGTCGAGAAATGGGCCGGCCATCCGGCGTAATTTGCAATCATTTCGGTGGCTACTGCGCCTAAAATGATTCCGCCTATTCCGCCCAGAAGACACAAAATCACCGATTCGATCAAAAACTGCAACATCACATCGCCACTTCGGGCGCCTACAGAAAGTCGTAATCCAATTTCGCGGGTACGTTCTGTTACGCTTACCAACATCACATTCATAATTCCGATGCCACCAACCAGCAACGATACGCCTGCTATTGAGGCCAAAAGCGCGGTCATAACCCGCGAAGTTTCCGTAGCTGCTGCCGCGATTTCTTCTTGGGTTTGAACAGTGAAGTCATTCTCCTGATCGGGCGACAAATTGTGACGTTCCCGCAATAAATCTGTGATTTTAGCCTGAGCAATCTCCATCGACTGCTGATCGTAAACCTGGACATTGACCACCATGGCATGCGATCTTCCCGATATTCGCTGAAATGCCGTTGAATAAGGCACGACCACGATGTCATCCTGAACTGATCCCATCAGTGACATTCCTTTTGGTGCTAAAACGCCGATTATGGTAAGGGGGAGACCGCGAACTCGGATGGTTTCTCCTATCGGATCGGCGCCTTGAAACAACTCATCTACCACGGTTTGTCCAACTACTGCTACCAGCGCAGCCCGATCAACATCTTCCTCCGTAAACATTTCACCGTATTCGACCGCCCACTGACGAATTTGCAAATAATCGGCCGATTGACCATAAATGCGGGTGAACCAGTTCTGATTTCCGTAAACGACTACGCGCTGGGAGCGAACTTCCGGACTCGCCGCGACTACCTCGGGAATTTCGTCCCGAATGGCGATGGCGTCTTCCACGGTTAATGTATTGGCACTTCCGCCACCAATGCTTACTCCGCCTAATTCTCGAGCGCCGGGAAACACAAGCACGACATTTTGTCAGAGCCGGTTAACTTGTTCTTCAACTTCTGATCGGGCACCCTGACCCAGTCCAACCATCGTAATTACAGCCGCAACGCCGATTATTATGCCCAATGCGGTGAGCAAGGTGCGCATGGTATTTCGTTGCAAAGCCCGAAGGGCAATTATTGGTACCGCTGAAATTTTCATGAGTTGGCCTCGCTGGCTGATAGTGCTTCCGACTCGTCGACCCAGGTTGTGAGTTCTTTCGCCGCCGACCGGCTTTTTACAGACTTGTCGGTTTGAATCAGTCCGTCGCGCAGAATGATAATTCGGTTGGCAAAATGGGCAATATCGGGTTCGTGCGTAACCATCAGAATGGTTAATCCGTCGCTGTTGAGGCGCTGAAATAAATCGATAATTTCGAGACTGGTTCGGCTGTCGAGGTTTCCGGTTGGCTCATCTGCTAGTAAAATGGCGGGACTTGTTACCAAAGCCCGGGCGATGGCCACGCGTTGTTGTTGTCCGCCCGAGAGCTGGGAAGGCGTGTGATCCATGCGGTCTGCGAGGCCTACAATTTCGAGCGCTTCTGCGGCTCGTTTGCGGATTTCTTTCCAGCTGAGGGGTTCTTCTTTGTAGAGTAGTGGTAATTCGACGTTCTCGAGTGCTGAGGTGCGCGCGAGAAGATGAAAATTCTGAAATACGAATCCGATAGTTTTGTTGCGGATGCCGGCCAGTTCGTTGCGACTCAGATTGGAAACGTCGATGCCGTTGAGAAGGTATTGTCCGTTTGTGGGTTTGTCGAGACACCCCAAAATGTTCATCAGAGTCGATTTTCCAGATCCCGACGAACCCATAATGGAAACAAAGTTTCCCTCCTCCAGGGTGAAATTGATTCCACGAAGGGCGTCTACTTTGACTGCTCCTGAGGTGTACGTTCGGGTAATATGATCGAGCTTGATTACAGACATATTAAAATGTGGCTCGGTTTCCGCTGAATAATCCGCCGGATTCCTGATTTCCGCCCTGAACGAGGGATAATCCCACAGCCAACGTGTCGCTTTCTGCTAATCCACTGATGATTTCAGTGTGGACGCCATCCTAAAGCCCGGTTTGTACCGGCACAGCCACTAGAGCTCCATCCTGCATTTTGTACACACGACCGTTGTAACCCTCTGGCATATCCGGATCATCGGGGCGTATTCCGTCGGGAAGTCGTGCTCGTAAAGCGGTGTTTCTCACGCGCATTGCATCCTGAACTTCATCGGTAATGATGTTTACTTCGGCTGTCATGCCGGGTTTGAGTAGCAGTTCGCTGTTGTCGACAGCGATGATGGTTTCGTAGTGAACCACGTTATCCATCACCAAGGGCGCATTTCGAACCTGAATAACTTCCCCTGTGAATGTGCGATCACGATGGTCGTCTACGCGGAAACGAACCTGTTGGCCGTCTTGTACGTGTCCGATGTCGGCTTCTGAAACATTGGCATGAATGTACATGCTTCTGAGGTCGGTGGCTAGATTAAACAATTCAGGGGCACTCAAACTTGCCGCTACTGTCTGACCTACATCCACATTTCTGGATATAACGATGCCGTCGGTTGGTGCGATGATGGTACAACGATCGAGTTCACGTTGGGCTCGCTCCAAAGATTGTCGGCGGACTTCAAGTTGGGCTTCTGCTTGTCGGAGGGTGGCTGTGGCCTGCTCAACTTCCGAAGGGGCGATAAACTGACGTTCGCGAAGCTCCTGAACCCGCTCGAATTGTAATTTTGCCAAATCCAGCGCGGCTTGAGATGACTCCAACTCGGTTCGGGCAGAACTTACAGCCGCTTCAAATGTCGAAGGATCAATGCGTGCGAGAACTTGTCCGCGTCGAACAGTTGCATTAAAGTCGACATGGATTTCGTCGATGATACCCGAAACCTGACTACCAACGGTTACCATCTGGATAGGTTCTAGGCTGCCAAAAGAGACGGTACGAGATGATATTTCTCCTTTGTCAACAACAACAGTGTGTAGCGGTGGCAAGGCGGAGCTTTTACTAGCTCGTTGGTTAGCGAAATACCAAACTCCGAGTCCGGAAAAAACAAAGATGGATAAATATATAAGTGCTTTTTTCATAGTGCTGCAAAGTACCCAAAATTGTTGATTGGGCTTGTAAATGCTTGATAATTATACCAAAGTTACTCAGTGCCGGGGTACTCTAAATCTAAGCTTGATGATGCTATCCCAACGTCTGATAAATAGTGAGTTACAACCTCTGAGTTGGGAGTATGCGTGATGTAAACATGTTCAGGATTCAACCGTTTACATAAGTCGATAAGTTCGAAAAAATCGATATGATCTGAAATCGGAATGAGTTTGTCTACATTTATCTGCGCCCGGCGCGATTCCAACGAGGCCCAGCCCGAACAATAGGCGATTTTGTGGTTCTTGATGTCGGTTATGATGGGTGTATTTAGCGATGATGAGGGCGTTATCAAAATTCCATCGCTAACCGTTTTGCGATTGTATCTGGAGTAATTGCCCAAATCCATGCCAAATTTTGTATAAATCTCACAAAGAGGAAATCCAGCTCCGTGAATTTGAACGGGAATTTGGGTCTGTGCCAGGGCCATCATCACCTCCTGGGCTTTGCCTAAATTATAGGTAAGGAAGACCGGAACTTCGTTTTTCGACCTGCAATCCACTGCAAAAGATCTAATTTCCTGGAAGAGTTCGTCGTGTGATTTCCACCTGTAAATGGGTAGCGAAAAGGTCGCCTCCGTAATGAATACATCCACATTTTCCGGACATTCAAACCCTTCTGTGCACGGCGAGGGCGGATTTCGGTAGTCTCCAGTGTATAAAACAGATCCTTCTGAGGTTTCTATGTAAGTCATGGCAGAGCCAAGAATGTGACCGGCCGGATACAATGTGACTCGGGCGTCACCTACCTGAATCGACTCCTTAAATGGCAGTTCAGTGATGTTTCCTGTAAATCCTCGTACACGCATCAAAGCCGCAGTTGCCGGAGTTGCGTACACCGAAATTTTGCGATTCCTCGGCATATGGTCTGCATGGGCGTGCGAAATGAACACATGTGGCACAGCATTGGTGTCGATATCCAGCCCAATTCCGTAATCCGGCAAGATAATTCCACTGTAACCGTGCTTTTGAATGGTGACCATGACTGAGAATTTTACGCGGTGACTAACCTAAACCACAAACTGAAACTCAGAATGCTTAGCAATACCATCAGAAAGCCACTTTTCTGGGTTAATCGTTCAACGGCTGACTTTTTTTCGCTAATAACCTGCCGGATGGTATCCCACATCAGAAATA
>JAIUMT010000146.1 GCA_022565415.1 Balneolales bacterium
TCAGCGAGTGATGCCCTTACATTTCGGGTCTATGGTTTTAATGGCATTGGTTCGGCAGAAGCCGGTGGTGGAATTGCCAATTTCCCTGCTGGATCATACAGTTTTGGAGGCACGAATTTTGCTATCAATGGAGCGGGGGCAAACGTTACCATTACAGGAACCGTTTTTGAACCTGAAGAACTATTGATAACCGATGTTGTCGTTTCGGGAATCGGCGAGAACCAAGCTACTTTTTCATCCACAATTCCAGCCGATGGCGGAGATCCGGTTACCGCGCGCGGATTTGTTTACTCCGTAACAAGTCTGAATTCTAATCCAGAAATCGGAGGGAGCAATGTAACACAAATTCCATCAGGAAACGGAACAGGGAGCTTCTCAACGTCTCTTTCTAATCTGAATTCGGTAACTCAATATTCGGTTAAAGCCTATGTTACAACCGCTTCAGAAACGAAGTACACTCAGGTTTCAACATTTGTAACACCTGGACCAGAACTACTGCGTTACGATATAGCGAGCCTGTCTGGATACAACGGCAGTCCGATAAATGCTTCTTTTACAGCACCAAATATCAGTTCAGAACCTTTGACGGTCGATTTTACAGACTTACAAGTCGATTCCGATTTTTGGGAACCGGTCGATGAAGCCATCTTCTTGGTCGGTTGGCAGGAAACCCTGAATATGAGTAAAAATTATGTTGAGTTCACCATCGAAGCTAACACCGGATATGAGTTAAACCTTGCAACCATCAGCATCGGCGTTGGACGAGAATCGACCACAAATCTACGCGGACCACAAATCTTCCGTCTCTATTCAGATATTGGCTGATTTGGCGCTGGCGACTTCATTTCGGAACTTGTACTACCAGAAGCTGGTGGTGGGGTTGATCAACGAATTTTATCTGCTGTTTTGAGCGGAACTCACTCAAATGTTTCCTCCGTAACATTCCGGATTTATGCCTTCGGCGACGTCGCAACCGGAGTTGAAAGTCAAGCTCCCGGGGGTGGATTAGCAAACTTTGATGGCAACTTTAGTCTAGGTGGCTTCAATTTTACGGTAAGTGGCGTAGGATCTGATGTAATTGTTACCGGCACCGTGGTCGGTCCGCCAGAAGTAAGTTCAACCGTTGCTTCCGATATTTCTGCAACCTCAGCTACCATTGGTGGAGAGGTGTTAGCCGATGGCGGTGGTGCTGTTCTCCAACGTGGCGTTGTGTGGGGAACATCCGAAAACCCAACAATAGAGTCTGGGAATGTAGCTGAAATCGGTTCAGGTTTAGGTGAATTCAGCGGAGAAGTAAGTAAACTGCCATTTGGCACGACAATCCATTACCGAACATTTGCCACAAACTCCAACGGAACCGGATACAGCAACAACAATCAATTTCAAACCAGTTCAGAAATATCTCTGGAACTAACTGGTGAGCCTGGCTGGCGATTGATTTCCGTTCCTTCTGATGTCAACTTATCTGATTTCCTTTCACCAATTTGGACACAAGGCGCCGCCGGATCCGACTACGAGCCCGGACCTGCGCACATCTTCCGATGGCCAGATGTTTCCAGTATCGATAGTGAATCGTGGGTAGCAGTTACGGATTTAAATCAACCGGCAAATGCAGGAGAGGGCCTTTTGATTTACGTATTTCAGGATGATGATTACGAAGCCGGAGGTGGTGTATTTCCGAAATCCCTGCCTCTTAATGGCACCGAGTTTGCTCCATTTGCTAACGTCACCACGAATACAAATGCAGAGGGATTCTCACTACTCGGAAATCCATTTGGGTCGGCAATATCATTTGAGGAACTTTTCGGTGATGCAAATGGGATAAATGGAGCCGTTTATGTCTGGGATCCCAACGACAATAGCGGCGATGGAGGAACAGGAGGCGCTGCATCAGGTAGCTGGAAAACATTTTCAACCGGAACTGGTGTCGGTGACCTTACGAATGGCAAAATTGCTCCCTTTCAAGGATTCTTCGTGCAGAATACTGCTGGCGCTGGTGGAGTCTCATCCGTCAACTTTCAGCAATCTGCGAAAAGTGCTGATGGTACATTCTTGGGCAAAGTAAATCAGCAGCATAAACTGCGTGTTGAGCTTAAAGGACAAGAAATGAAGGATGCAGCATGGCTTGTGTTCAACAATGAAGGCTCCACTAATCGCTCCATTCACGATGCTCTGCAGCTGAGTTCAATGTCACAAAACTATGTAACTGCTTCAATCCAGAAACCGGATGGCATATTTTATGATATCGCCCATTTACAAAGTCTGTATGATGAGTTCGCAATACCAATTCATTTTGAGACTAGTAAGCAAGGAACGTTTACGGTTAGTTTTTCAGACTTAGAATTGCCTGATTACATGCCATTGTATTTTACCGATACACAAACTGGCTCTGTCGTTCGCATTGAGGATAATTCTACGTACGAGTTTGATTTAAACAAGACATCTGCGCATTCTCAAAGCAAACAAGCTCAATCGAACCAACCTCAACTGGCAATGTCAACATCAAATTCAGATAATCCTCGGTTTTTGATTACGACAAATCCGGGTGAATATACCAGCATTGAAGATCAAGAAATGCCGACCACACTACGACTGTATCCAAATTACCCGAATCCCTTTAATCCCGTAACTCAAATCAAATACGATTTACCTGAATCTGCAGATGTTCGGCTTGAGGTATATAACACTCAGGGTCAGAGTGTAGCAGTGTTAATTAATGGCACTCAATCGGCAGGAACCCATTTGGTTCAGTTTGACGCATCGTCGCTATCCAGTTGACTTTACCTGTACCGACTTCAGACAGGGTCGAGATACCTGACTGGCAAAATGCTACTTGTGAAATAGGAAGGTATTAATCTTGGTTAGTAAAGGGCCTGTGTTTAGATCCCAGTCCCGCCAAGAACCTCGATTTCCTGACCTTTCGAAGGCTGACCATCAAGCAACGGCATCGCTTTCATGATAAGTTCTCGAACACCATCAACTTTTAGTGAATTGTCGTGATCCTCTTTGCTGTTCCAGATTTCAGTTATATAAACTGAATTTGAGTCGGTTTCGTCTTTGCCGATAACATATAAGTTGCACCCTTTAGCAGTTGAAACAAGTTTAGAAGCATCAATCAGAATTGCAGCGAGGTCATCTCGATGCCCTTGTTTGGCTGTTAGTTTGCCATGTAATAAGTACTTGCTCATAATGTATGGTTGTTGGCTTTCAATATGTTAAGTCAAAAGGTACAAATCTACTCTGAATTATGAACAAGGCAACGAAAATGTAAAAGAACTTCCTTTACCCGGCTCACTTTCGACCCAAATCTGTCCATTATGTTTTTCCACAAACTCCTTACACAGTAGGAGTCCTAATCCTGACCCCTTCTCATCTGCTGTGCCCGCAATCGAAACACCCTTGTCAATTTTGAACAGTTTATTTCGAATTTCCTCGCTCATTCCCACCCCATTATCGGATACCGTTATCTCGATAACATCATCATTTTGTGTGGCAGAAACCATAATTTCTCCATCCAGATGCGTGTATTTTATGGCGTTTGAGACAAGATTTCGCAGAATCGTTTTCAGCATATTTGCATCAGCAAAAACTTCTATATCGCCTGCTTGATTGTAGAAAATCGTGATATTTTTGATTTTCGCTATCGATTTTGACACCTCTAAAACTTCGCTCATAGTTTCATTCAAATCTGATCTCTCCGGATTAAATATATTATTCCCGGTTTGTGATTTTGCCCAGGCGAGCAGGTTATCGAGCAAAGTAAGCGTTTTTCTGGCAGAGGAATTAATAAACCCCAGATACTGCTCCGATTCAGCTGCATTAAAGTTATTCGTCTTATCTATCAGTAGTTCCGAAAATCCCAAAATGGCATTAAACGGACTTCTTAAATCGTGTGCAATGATCGAAAAGAGTTTGTCTTTGGTAGAGTTAAGTTCTCTTAACTGGGCCTCCCGCTCTATAAGCATCAATTCGGCCTTTTTCCGTTTGGAAATATCCCGCGAAACACCATGATATCCCGTTATGTTACCATCTTTGTCGTAAAATGCCTCCGCGGTGGCTTCAACCCAAACCCAACTGCCATCTTTGCACCGTTCTTCTAACTCATAAATCGCCGGTGCGGACCGAATACCCTTGCTCAGGTCACTCATTCGCTTTTTATTCGCCTCCATCAGCAATTGAATTCCCTCAGGTTTCAAAATTGAAAACAAAGATTGGCCAACGACCTCCTCCTTTTTGAATCCTCGAATTCGCTCATCGGCCGGACTGATATACGTTAGGATGAATTTTTCGTCTAAGTGCCAGATTACATCACTCGAATTCTCTGTAATAACGCGGAATTTCTCTTCACTTTTTTGTAACTCTTGATTTTTGAGGTTGATGCTCTGGGTTTGCTTTCTGATCTGCACGCGAAGCGACCAAACCCAAATTAAAAACAGAATCAGAAGTACAACAGCAATCACGAAAACGATGCCAATAGTTCGTGCAAGATTCTTGTAACGGTCGTCATCTTGCGAATAGACTTTCCACCTTTCCTGAATCCTCGTCAGTTCTCCATTTCTTCTCAATTCTGAAATCCCGCTGTTGAGCGTGCTCAGCAATTCGGAATTTCCTTTTTGCACTGCCATGGCATAAATACTGGGAATAATCGACGGACCCTTAATTTCAATATTCTGATAGTGATTCTTCTCGATTTCGTTCATTCCGAGAAGGTTTGGAGCCAACACGTAATCGGCCAACCCCAGTTCTATTGCAGAAAATGCCTCCGGCAATGATTTTGCCAGAATATAATCTTGGAAAAGCCCCATTGGGATCAGGTACTTATCGATTGAAATGTCTTTATCTAAAACCGCGAGTTTGTAGTCGTATAGGCTCGATAAATCGTCGAGGGGCAGGTCTTTTCGGATGAAAATGGAATAGTATTCGGTGTGGATTGGGATTGTAAAATCAAGATGCTCGGCTCTTTCTTCGGAGAAAATAATTCCGACAATGATGTCGGTTTGTCCGGACTTTATGTACGATAGTGCTACATCCCAACTGCTCAGTTGAAATTTCAGATTAATGCCTTTTAACTCGGCTATAGCTTCGATGACCTCAATTTCGAGTCCGCTAGGTTTGCCTGTTTTATCGATAAATGAGAAGGGTGCATAATCGAAATCTCCGCCAACAACATACTCTTGAGAAAATAAGGTGTTGGGTTGAAGTAGAGTCGCAAAAAGTATTAGAGTCAGAACGACGTTCTTTGCCATTATCGAGCTTTTCGTTACAAAGTCAAGTTACCCCATCAATGTTCAATATACTCTTTTGCCGGACGAAAAATATCAACCTTCGTAACTGTCAAAAGCATTCTTTCGCAAGCTACATGACTAAACAATCCGTCAATAGAGATGGTCAGCCACGGCCCTTCATTTTCGCCGTTAGAACCCCATGAAGTTGATCGAGCATTCCATCAAACGCGGCAGACTTTTCCGAAACCGACAATTGCAGCATTTTTTCCAATTGACCAACACCCTGAATCGAAACACCATCGGTTTTGCGTATCCATCGCCAGGCCGTTGTGCCCGTCGCCACGGGTTTATCCACCATCACAAACATCGCTTTCAGCACGAGCTCGGTATATATGGAACAAAGATACGCCTGTAAAGCGCCATCCCCGCTTCTTCGGGCTGATCTCAATTTCATCCGGGCCTCTCCCACCCGAAAATGCACCTCTTTCACCGCGGACTGCGATGATGCAAAATTCACATAACGCTCACGGGCATCGTCGATGAGCTCGCTCACTTTTTTATCCGGATCGCGCAAAATCGTAGCATCCATCAGCTGATAAATAAACGGTCCGCCGCGGGAAATGTCCAAACTTATTTCATCGAATGTGCGCCAGCGTACCTCCACCCTTCTGGCCCCGTGAATTCGCTCCAGGAATCCGCGATAGTCGGAGGTGAGCACGTAAAAATCCACATCCGACTCGTCGGTCATTCCCCCGTACGAAGCACTTCCCGAGACGTAACTACCCAACGATCCGGCATCGGCTGCGTACAGGTCGATTAGCTCGTTAAACAGATGCTCGGTGACAGGGGAAGACATAATTTAGGCGTGGAATCGTTTGATGAGTTCATCTTGAAGAGCTTTCACCACAGGACCACGTTTGCCGTCGCCTATCGGGTTTCCGTCAAGTGTTACGATCGGCTGCACGTCGGTGGTGGTTCCTGAAATAAAAAGTTCGGAGAGCTGATCCACTTCGGTGTCGCGAATGGCGATTTCCCTCACCGGAATTCCGAGATCGGAGGCCATATCGAGTACCGTTTTCCGCGTGATGCCGTTCAAAATGTAATGCGAAACCGGATAAGTGTACAAAACTCCATCTTTAACCCCGAAAACATTCGCGTTCGGCGACTCGGTAATAACTCCGTCGCGCACCATGAGAGCCGTTCCGACTCCGGCTTCTTTGGCTGTGTTCGTTGCCATCACGTTTGCTAGCAAATTGACCGTTTTGAGGTTGCATCGCGCCCAGCGAACATCACCGATTGTGATAGCTGATATACCTGATTCGTGCAATTTGGTGTGGGGTGTGAACGCGCCGGCCGACAAGTACACCGTGGGAGCAACCTCTGGATCGGGAAATGCGTGTGCCCGTGGGATGGCCATACCTCTCGAAATTTGCAAATATATCGTGGCCTGACCCGTTTCCAGACCGTTTCGCTTAAGCAACTCGAAATGAATTTCTGGAATTTGCGCGCGAACTTCCGATGGCAGATTAATTTTTAGCGCAGCGAGTCCCTCATCCATACGAGCAAGGTGATCATCGAGACGGAAAGGCTTTCCATTCACCACCCGGGTGACTTCATAAATTCCATCTCCGAACAAAAATCCGCGGTCGAGCGGGGAAATCGTTGCTTCGTTGAGTTCGCTATAGGCGCCGTTCAGATATACTTGCATAACAGTTATAACACTATGATTCCGGTTTCAAAATTGCTACCAATATAGCAGATTTTTGGGCTGATGCGATTATAAATCTGGTGAATTTTGCGGCACAAACTAAGGGGATTTAAAAACGACTACACTAACAAACTAGTGGTATTGCCAATCAGCTTCACAAACGAACACCAAACCTACTCCAACAGAATATGGGCATGGCTAAACAAATTCATTTTCCAGTGGAGATGTAACCGACCAACCTCACAATAAAGTCAGTAACACATTTTAAGAATTCCGCATCTTTTACTGAGAATTAAGCCAAGCAAAACACACATTCTAAAACAATCTTAGTCGAATTAAAAAAAATACCATCTAATTGAAAACCAATATTTTACCCTCTATCACTCCAGTTTCGCACATTGTCTATTCATCCCGATTTATTAAAAGACAAATTAGTCTTCTTTATCTTGCCATTCTATAAATCTGTTTATATATTAAGACAAGTTACTCTTTTATGTGAGTAGTACGGGTTGATGAATGCAAACTTACAATCGATGAATTACGAGGAAATGCTTTTCTCAACCTGTCCGAGTTCTACAATTTCGAATACACCTATTTAAGACAAAATAACTCCCATTATGAAAAACGTCTTTATCATTCTACTTGCCACAGCAATAGCACTTACAGCCTACGCTTGCGGTGGCTCCTCCGACA
>JAIUMT010000147.1 GCA_022565415.1 Balneolales bacterium
CGATGTTCACTATACGGGTGAGGCTGTGCTGTTCAGCGGAGCCGGAAGTGTGGCTATGTGCGGAACCATTAGTAATTACGTATGGCGGGTGCGCAATGGAGGCTTCGGGCCATGGACACAGGTATCGACCAGTCCGACCTATTGGCACACGTTCACTAATCAGGGAACGAGCTGGCAGGTACAGCTACAGGTACATAACACGGTCGGTCGCACCCACACCCGCACCATTACCGGAATCCAAGTAAGTAACGCTCCTGAAAGTCAGTACTACCTCACTGATCACTTAGGATCGGTACGGGCGGTGGTTAATCGGGATGGAGATTTGCTAAGCTGGACCGACTATTACCCGTTCGGACTCCCCATGCCGACCCGAAGCGGAAACACGTCGAACGCCCACGATATGATCAAATTTACAGGCTACGAGGCAGAAGACGAAGGCGACTTAGGATGGTACCACGCCGAAGCCCGAACGTATGATCCGTATATCGGGCGGTTCACGAGTGTGGATCCGATGGCTCATTTATATCCTGGGCATACCCCATATCACTATGTACTGAATAACCCCTTGATTTTTATTGATCCTACCGGTATGACGGTAGACTTTTTCAAAAACTTTGTCACTGGTGATGTGATTTGGTTGCAAAATGAAACAGCAGAGGTTGTAACCTTTGAAAATGGTTTGGATGGTAATTCAGGCGCTGAAATGTACCGTAATATTGGAACACAGTATTATGATTGGGCTACAGAAACCTTGTATTATCAAACTACTGGTCCGGCTCTTTCTGCAGAAGGATCTTCTGTTAGAGGGCATCAGGAACTCCACGCCGAGTATGTCCCACACTCTTTGGCCACAGGAGCAATAGAATCCACCAATCTTATACTTGACATTGCTGCATCTGCGTTAGCTGGCCCTGCCCGTTTAGCCGCTAAGACAAGTACGTCAGTAATTAAAGGAGTTACGCAGCACGCCACTGATCAAGCAGTAACAAGAGTGTTTAAAACAGCCGACATTTTAAAGATTGTTAGAGAAGGTACGCCAATTCAGGCGACAGGTCGGTATGGAGCACAAACTCGTTACACTTTAGGTGGAAATACCGCAGTTGTGAATTCACAGGGTAAGGTAGTTACTGTTTTTAGTAACGCACCTGGCACGGCAAAAGGTTTAGGTAAAGGACAGTTCATACCCTTCGATTAAATTACATTATGAAACAGATAATTGAAGATATAAATCGTGTTTTGGCTGATTGGAACCCTATTGGAGTACCTGAAGATATTGCCATAGATGAATATAAAGGATACGTTCCTTCACTACTCAAATCTATTGAAAGTCGAGAACAGTTAGTGAAATGCTTAGAGGATATATTAATTAATAAATTGGAAGTTGATTATAACCCTACGAATAAAGAGCATTCAGAAGATTTACAGCAAATTTGTGAGAAAATAATCCAAGTATATCAGACAACATAGAAATCTTACTTGCCTTAATATGGAATCAACTCAAAAGGACGATAAGGTTTGATAATTTCCCTAGTAGTGTGTCTGGAATAGAATTAAACAGTTGTAGTTGATGCCTCATTGAGTTTAAAGTTTTTTCATGTTGGATTATTCAACAATCAGGAACAATGAATAGAAAGAATGGTGTTTTTGAGTAATGGGTTCCACCTTTTGAAGTTGCTCACGTACTTTGGGGAACACCTCTCTACTTAATCGGCTTCTCTCTGGAGCAGTCGCTCCAGTTTTTCGTAAGCAGTTTTATGTTTTTTAGAACTCATTTTTTCTAGGTTCATCAATTTCCATTGGATAGCAGGCATGTGTCGGATATCTTTGATGGGAAACAGATCCCAATCCGGTGATTTTCGTTTAAAGCTTAGTATAAACTCTCGTTCGTCTTCAGTAAAATCATGATTCAGCTTTTGGACAACCGTTTTCCACGTTTCCACCATATCATCCAGTGGCACTGGATCAAAAGCCATGCCTTCAAAAGATTCCTGATACGTTTCAACAAGGTCGTCTTTTAGTTGTGGATCAAGCAGCTCTGCTATCGGGCGGTTATGACTTAAAAGGTAGATGATAAATGCCTGTCGTATTCTATCCGTGATTCCTACATTTCTATACAGATGATACACATCGAACAGATCTCGTGGATGTTGGCGGTCTAATGCAGCACATAGTTTTCCTCCATAAAGATCTTCAACCGACAATGTCCTTATCTCCATTGTTCTTTCAAACATCTCCTCAACATTTTTTGCCAGTGGGAGAATACTTACCGGAAATACTGACCCCCGTAATGTTGTATTCGGCTCAATCTTTACAACAACTTCTTTACGATTTACTATCAGTCCATAAGCAAGGTTCTGTTTTACTTTGTAATTCAATTCAATACCCGGCAGGAATTGTTGGCATCTATCTCCAATTTCTTTCAGGTGGCTATCTATACGCTCAAGCGTCGTTTTCCTGTCTTCCATAGGGAGGTATGTTAAATCAATATCGACCGATAATCGCGGAAAATCCTGAACAAATAGGTTTATAGCAGTACCACCTTTCAAAGCAAAATCCTCAATTCTTGAAACGAGCGGCAAAATGTTCAATAACAGGTCAACCTGTTTAAAGTAAAGGGTCTCTCTTATATTCATAATTCTTACATCAACTCTTCTGGTACGGTAATGTTAAACTTATTATCCAGTTTTCCATTTTCTACTATCGTTCTTTTTCCTGAACCAAGATCTATTTCACTAACCATTAATTTTTCGTACCAAGGCAACTCATTGTTCTCCGCCATGAATAGAAACAAACGTTTTACCTTTACTGATTTGCAGTTTCTTAAAAGACTTTGGATTAATTTCGGCCTTAGCGTCATCATCCCTTCTATTAAGTACCATGCCTTCAGAAACTTAGACTTTGAATTCACATGAGAGAGTAACTCCAATATAGCACGCTCCGGTTCAGCCACTCTTGTTGGCACACTATTTTTAAGTTCTATCGATTTTATTCCCAGATCCCTTCCCCCGAACATAGTAGATATATGTAGTTTTATCTCAACCTCCCAATCATAAGAAGTAAACCAGCCCGGAAGTTTTCTTTTTGAATGGCTATATAGATGACATTCGTTCAGGCGAGGACTTACATTATGACGAACTCCTTGCAGCTCTACTGCGGTCTCCCCACCAACATGTATGGAATAATTAAGCTGATTTTGCAAAGCATGTACAGCTCCCTCCCAAAGGGGTTCGTCTTGCGCTTTTACATACGCTCCCCTGCCTATCGACCTCACCCAATTGCTTTCTTTATAGCCAAAAAGCATATCCGGTGTGTAGCCATTTTCGGATAACCAAGGGGAAGTATATACCACCCCATCCTTCCACTCCGAAAGCAGTTTATTGAGTTTCGTATTCTTTTGATTGGACGCCATTAGTTTATTTTGGTATCTATTAATTGACCAATAACCAATTTATTGAAACTATTTCAAACTACCAATAGGATAGTTGCGGTTTGTTCTAGTGCATTTTAATTGACCTTAAACCCATTTATAGAAACTATTTTAAACTAATTGGTAGGTATATTCTATTTTACGTCTTCCTTTACCAATTGATATTGTAAAAAACACCTCACCAAGCTAACCTTGAAAAATTTTATACTATCATTAAAGACATTTAATGTTGAGTTTAGTATAGCTGTGGAAGGATATGGGCATTATGACTCTGTTGTTGAAATCCATTTAAACGACGAAATCGGTTTTAGTCAAGCTCAAGTTGGATCAAGTGTTTTCAGCAAGAAATTCGATAAGAAGTTGCGATTCGGGCTATACAAGACTGAAATTTATTTAGACCAGTCTTTGCTACGTGAAACGACGATTTTTATATGGTCTGACCATGTAATCGAAATTGATATTTGGGCTAGTGAATGTGAATATAGCAAATGTGTTTATGTCTACAGGTGGCCTAAATATTTTGTAGACAGATTCGCGACAAGAGCGCACCGGTAGCTCTATTTCGCAATTAAAATCTAAATGACGGAGACTTCGACAGAGTTTACGTCGAACATCATCAACCAACTTGTTGTATTAAAAATTTGAGACCGCACAGCTAGGCAACATACCGAGTCTACCGACCTCGATACGGAACACCATCAGTCATCCATTCCGGCGCGGGAGTTCCTTTTAAATAGTGATCAAAATACTCCTTCATCTTGATGGCGTAATCAAGGCGATTGGCGAACACCCTCAAATGGTGCGGCTCGCCGTGATATTGCAAAAACACCGAGTCTTTTCCAAGCCGACGCATGGCTAAATACAACTCAATGCCCTGATACCACGGAACAGCATCGTCTTCATCACCAAACTGAATCAGCAATGGAGTGTTGATTCTCTCCGCGAAGAAAACAGGCGAATTCTCAATATATGGTAGGTAATTTTCGTACATACTCACTCCTAGGCGGCTTTGCTGCTGCTCGTATTGAAACAAACGTGCCAACCCCGTCCCCCATCGAATTCCGCTATACGCGCTGGTCATGTTCGAAACCGGCGCTCCGGCCACCGCCGCCGCAAAGATATCGGTCTGGGTAATCACGTGCGCAGTCAGATACCCACTCCACGAATGTCCGTGCAATCCAATGGCATTGGGATCTGCGATGCCCATCTCAATAAGCTTCTGCACACCGGGTACCAGACTTTTTGTGGCGGAATATCCGGGTAAGGGCACATCAAACCACACATCGGGATAGAAAACAATGTACCCATCACTGGTGTATTGGGCCGTATTCGGACGATGATTCGTAACCGGGTGATTGAAATCATGCAATCGCTGCGAAAACCGTTCGTAGTAATACACCATTACCGGATACTGCTTCCCTGGCTCATAATCTCCGGGATAAAACACCACTCCCTGCGTACGGCGACCGTCCATGTCGAGCCACTCAATCAGCTCAGCTTTTGTGCCCCACGCCCAGCGCTCGTGCAGATCGTCATGCAAATTCGTAATCTGCGTCGTGTTTCTGAAATTCGAGTTACTCGCCACCCATAAATTCGGATATACATCGTACCGCTCTTTTGTAAACAGGATGGCGTCGCTGTCGGCAGCTTTTGCCACAAAACTGAACTTTGCGTCTTCTTCGAGCAGGCGAGTCGCGCCCGACCGACCCACGCGAGCTCTGTAAAACCCGTAATTCTTGCGATCGTCGTTGTACATGGTGAGCAACAGTTCTTCATTTCGCGCGAATGTGATGCGGTCTTCGGCTAAATCCCGAATTCGGAAAATGCGGTGGTCGTCGCGGCCATCGGTAATCTTAAGAGCCGCACCCGTGTTCAAATTAAATTGCCAGATGTCGAACTTGTCGTAAATAAGAACAGCCTCTTCGTTTCCGACCCAACCCGCTATTCCATATCCGCGCGACGCCATCGGACGATCGTTATCTTCGTCGGCGAAGGGTACCTCAATCGATTCGGTTATATTTATGGTGTTGCCTGAGGCGGTGTTGTAACTATGCCAGTGGTCTTTGTTGAAATAGACATAATGGCGGCCCTGAGGGGATAGTTGTCCGCCAAATTGAGCTTTTTCGCGAATTTTGCGAGCTTCGCCAGAGTTCAGGTCGACCAGATAGTAGTCGTGGTAGGTACCGTCCCAGGTGCGCAGTTGCTGGTATGGGAGGTCGCTGCGTCCGATGCCGATGTTCGGGCTATGGGATGGGGAGACGTCGGGCACCTCTTTGGTGGCGAGTTGTACGGCTCGGCGCTGGCCAAGGTGAAAAACGCCGGTAAATAGATGGTTTTTGCGTCGATTCCAGGTTTGGCGTTCGTGGGTTTTGATTTGGGGGTCGTTCCAGTGCCAGACATCGCTTCCAACGCCTTTCAGGATGTGATCGAGGTCGTAGAGGTTTTCGGCGGTGAGGGTGTCTTTGGGGGTTTCAGTTTCGTCGAGTTGGACCATTTCGTTGGATTGGAGTCCGTAGAAGAGGCGGTTGCCGTCGCGTGTCCACGTGAGGTTGTTTCGCATTCGGAGCCTGTATTCGGAGGGGATGTCGCCCGGCCGGAGGAGGGTGTCGGGTTGGGGGGAGGGGTGCGTTCGGGTGGGGGTTTGCCACTGCACGAGAACGGCGTCTTGCTCGGCAAATTTCCGGGTAGAATCCAGCGTGGTGGCCGTGAAAGCAATTCGTTTGCGGGTATCATCCCATGTAATATTCCCGAAATACGACAAATCGGCCGTCACAATAGGCGTCGGATTGATATTCTCCCCCGCAGACAAATCCATATAATACAATCCGTTGTTTGAGGTTAGCGAATCCGAAATGGCATAAACCAGATGTCGTCCTGTGGAGTCGGGCGCAATTTCCGAAACAAAATCGATCGTTTTCGTGTAGCCTGATGGAAGTGATACGAGAGTCACTGGTGCAGCAATGTTGCTGTTCACTTTAGCGGCATCATCGAGAGATTTCGGACGAATATGTCGGATGATGAGCCATTTCCCATCAGCAGTGAAATCAAAACGCTGAACCTCAGAAAAATCCGTTTGTTCTGAATTTTCCAGGTTTATCAAAGCCAATCCGTTTCGGGGACGATTGTTGGATGAGGCATTTTCAGCTTCCAAAAACGGCGGACGAACGATAGAACCCGCGAATCGTGCTCCCGGTGCGATCTGCGTTCGCTCCCCACGCTCCACAATGTGAAACCTTTCTGCATTTCGTACATGCTGAATTCGGGACTCGCCATCGCCCCTCTCCGGCCACACACTATACGCAATCCAGTTTCCATCATTCGAAATAACAGGATGTTCCAAATTTTCGAAGCGCATAACGTCTTCGAAGGTAAAAACATCTTGTCCATAAAGAGTTGTCGAGAATACGGTTGCAAATAGTAACGATAAGAATAGGCTTCGCTGACTATATAATGAGATTGACTTCATTGGGTTGATTCGCTTGGTTAACTGCCGACACGTGAGCCGTTAATATAATCAAACAGAAAGCGAAAGTATGTCAAAAAACCGTCATAGTGAATGTTGACAATGGTGGGATTTTCAATTTAAATAGTCCGCTCGAACGATAGTATTTGTTACTAATATTGCAAGAGTTACGCTTGTAACAGGTATACTTGCCAGCCCATTTTACAAACTAGACGTTATCACATGGTGCAAGCTTCTTCTTACCGTAAATAACCATCCATTACTACCAAAGCAAAGGGCGTAATGTTCGCAACAATTGGTATAGAGTATGTTAAAGTGCCTATCCGAATCTTCCGGTATAGCGCATCACCACTATTAGGCAAAAAACCCATCGTATCAATCATTACCCACACACCCGTAAAATTCTACCCTCACAATATATCAGTGTCAATAAAGTGCACGAATCGACAAAGCCAAACGGCATATTTACAATATATACTTTAAGTAAAAAACCCTAATGTATTGTTGTGCAATAATTTAAATAACTTCAAATAAAATTTGAAAATAATTAATTTAAGTTTTTCATAAAATGTAAATTTGTGTTAGTTTGGCGTATTCTGTTTAAATACAAGCAGATAGCTATGACTATCCAGTCGTCAATTAATCCTTATCTAAAATAGACATATGTACAAAACACTAACAATTCTATTGTTGCTGTCGATTACTATATCAGTAGCTCATGC
>JAIUMT010000148.1 GCA_022565415.1 Balneolales bacterium
ACATGTAATCCACACACCATTGCGAGCAATACGCAAATTTGAAGTGTCGATTTATATACATGCGATCCGGATATCATTTTGCTGAATCCTTGCGATTTAATCCATAAGGTAAGTTTTGAATCCCGGCCAACTCTCGCCGAAGAATATCGAGCGCAATTACAGCTGATCGTTCTTTATTGATGAGGCGATCGGGGTATAGTTGTGCTTTAAGTGCGAAATGCTTGCTGGCTGACCAAAATCCGATCCAGACCGTGCCAACGGGTTTTTCGGGCGTTCCGCCATCCGGACCGGCAACACCGGTGCTCGAGAGTCCGAAGTCGGCTCCTGTAATCTCGGCCGCGGCTTTTGCCATTTGCAAGGCCACGGGCTCACTCACCGCGCCATACGTTGCTAAAACTTCCTCGGGAACGCCCAAAAGCTTCGTTTTCAGCGCGTTAGAGTAGGCCACGATTCCTCCGGGAAAAATGGCGCTACTTCCGGGCACGTTAGTTATGAAATGCGCAAGTTGTCCACCACTGCAACTCTCCGCCGTAGCGACAGTCTTACCGGCATCTGTCAACATCCGAACCGCAGTGGCCTGAATGGTATCGTTGCGAAGTTCGGAATACACAAACTCACCGGCAGTCTGCCTGATGTGATCAATAAGTGGTTCTGCCTGCCGAAGTGCGATTTCATGATCTTTGGCAAAACTGGAAATCCGCATGGTAATTCCGTGCGTGTGTGGCAAATAGGCCAGTGTGACCGATTCTGAAGTCAACGTTGATGTATCTCCGATGAGTAAATCGCTAAGGTTGCTCTCGCCAATGCCCGTTAGCTGAAAATAATGCGCCCTGTATGCCGCCGAATCGCCGTTATTCACCTTCAAGCGAGGCATCACTTCGTTCTCCATCAAGTATTTCATCTCGCGTGGACCACCGGGCAGCACGGCCAGAAGTCGTCCGTTATGAGGAATCCACATACCAGGCGCAGTTCCGGTTTTGTTAAAAAGAACATCCGACCGGGACAAAACATCGGCCTGTGCATGATTGGAAACCGAGAAAGGCATACCACGACGCTGGAAAATACCCTCGACGTGATCGAAAGTGGGTTGATGTCGCACTAACGTATCTTTGAAATAACGCAAAAGCGTCACTTTGGTGATGTCGTCGTGCGTTGGTCCGAGTCCGCCTGTCATAATGATGACGTCATTTTCGGCGAACAAACGATCTAAAGCGGCGGTTATTTGTACAGAATCGTCGCCAATAGTAACGACTTCCGTGCAATGAATCCCTTGCTGACTCAAAAATTGACCAATCCAAGAAGCGTTGGTGTTGATGGTATCACCAAGCAATAGCTCTTGTCCGACAGAAATAATACTTGCGTTCATAGAATGTGTTTTGTGGAAAGATAACGAGTTACAAGTTGCTGTGCATTGCAATCCCTGCTATCTTTGGTGTAATGAAAAATGTGCCCAATATACTCAGCGCTGTGCGTATACTACTCACACCTGTTTTTATCATCCTGTATGTACAAGACGAGCTTCTCTACCGTTCACTTGCAATCGGAGTTTTTGGCTTCGCTGCCATCACCGATTATTTTGATGGGTACATTGCACGGGAATTCAATGCTGGCTCGAACCTTGGCAGATTCCTCGATCCGTTAGCCGATAAATTCCTCACATTTGCAGGATTCGCCGTACTACCCTACATCGACATAGCCACATTTCACATTTTACCTGTGGTCCTCATCGTGCTCCGAGACCTGTTTGTTACCATTATGCGTTTGATAGCCAACCGGAAATCGTACACCATGCAAACCAGCAACATTGCAAAATTCAAAACCGCTGTTCAAATGGTGTTTTTGCCCATAGCCTTACTCGGCGGACTTTTCGTCCATGCCGAAATCCCCCCGAGTGAGTTCACCCGCTGGTTATTCGATTCCGGCATTTTCACCTGGGCACTCTATGCCGTAGCCGCGTTCACCGTGTACACCGGCATCGATTACATCAGAATAAACAAAGACTTATTTGTCAAGTCGGATGAAAACGGGAATTAACTATTGGATAGGAACCGGATTTGGGTCGGGCCTGGCTCCGGTAGCACCCGGAACCGTGGGTAGTTTAGTCGCATGCATTCCGGCCTGGTTTGTGATTCAATACGTTGGCCTACCCGGACTCCTGCTTCTTTTTGCAGCCTTTCTGATTTTAGGTTACCTCAGCGCACCGTGGTTTATCAAGGAATTTGGCGACGACCCCGGAATTTTTGTAATGGATGAATGGGCCGGACAAATGGTCCCCATCGGCATCATTTTCGTCTTTCCCGAGATTCAACCTGACTATACAATTCATCTGTTTGTTACCGCATTTTTACTATTTCGGCTCTTCGATATAACAAAACCGCTGGGAATTAAGAAAATTGAGCGAATAGAGGGGGCAAATGGCATCATGTTAGATGATCTTGCTGCTGGTTTTTATGCTTTTACAACGCTTTTTTTCGCTATATTAGCCTACTTAGCAATTATTTCACTATCAAACAGAATTATCTGAAGTCTTTGAAATTTCGACGCTATTGGGTTGAGAGAATGAATTCTACCACGAATTGGCATTTCAAAGGCTTCTGAGGCAGATTATTAGGAATTATACCATGATTATTGATGCAGCTTTTTCCCGCGAACTAGCGCTGCGTTTACTACAAATAAACGCTGTCGTGCTTCGTCCGCGTGATCCTTTTGTATGGTCGTCGGGTTGGAACTCGCCGATTTATTGTGACAATCGATTAACATTATTATATCCGGAATTACGACAGAAAATGGCCGGCAAGTTGGCTGATTTCATCGAAAAAACCTATCCCGATGTGAGTGTTATTACCGGAACCGCTACTGCGGGCATCCCTCATGCAGCTTGGGTGGCCGATCGCCTGAATTTGCCCATGGCTTACGTACGATCTAAGGCAAAAGCCTACGGAATGGGAAATCAGATCGAAGGCGGGGTGCGCAAAGGTCAGGCAACGGTGGTTATTGAAGATCTTATATCAACGGCTGGATCTGTTTCATCTGTGATTGAGGCCCTGCAATTCGTTAAAGCCGATGTTCAGGGCGTGTGCACCATCTTCACCTACAATTTCGATGTGGCCGATCGCAAAATGAATGAACTAAACACGCCGGTTTACTCCCTAACCGATTACAACACACTCATCGACGTTGCCCTCGAGAATAATTTCATTAAGGAAGCCGACGTTGAATTGTTATCTGATTGGCGAAAAGACCCCGATATTTGGCCAAAGAAACCCTCCGTTTAAATTAAATCATACCATTCGTTTTGACTAACAAGAAGTTCTATATAGAATCATATGGGTGTGCGATGAACTTCGCAGATTCCGAAATCGTGAACTCTATCTTGATGGAGAATGGCAATGATCCTGTAGAGCAACCTGAACTGGCCGACATCATTCTGATTAACACCTGTTCTATTCGCGACAACGCTGAAACAAAAATCTGGAACAGACTCAAATTCTTCAGATCCATCAAGCGTCAGAATAAGAACCTCACCGTTGGTGTGCTGGGTTGTATGGCAGAACGTGTGCGTGAACGGTTTTTGGAGCGGGAAAAGCTGGTTGATTTGGTCGTCGGACCTGACGCCTATCGCCAAATTCCACAACTGCTCGAAGAAGTTGAGTCTGGTCAGAAGGCGGTAAATGTGATTTTATCTCTGGAAGTGACCTATGCTGACATCACCCCCGTTCGTCTTGGAGGAAACGGTGTGTCAGCTTTTGTATCAATTATGCGTGGATGCGACAATATGTGTTCGTTCTGCGTGGTTCCTTTTACCCGTGGACGTGAGCGAAGTCGTGCCACCGATTCCATACTCGACGAAATCAAGCAGTTGAGCGATCAGGGGTATAAAGAAGTCACCGTTCTCGGACAAAACGTGAACTCATTCAACGACAACGGAACTCGTTTTGCCGATTTGATGTACAAAGCCAGTTTGGTCGATCCTGAAATGCGGTTGCGGTTTTCGACATCGCACCCGAAAGACTTTCCAGACGAGCTGCTACATCTCATCAACGAGCAGAAAAATATCTGTAACTACATCCATATTCCGGCACAATCGGGCAATAATGAAGTTTTGCGACGAATGCGTCGGCCGTACACCCGCGAGCAGTACCTGGCTTTGCTCGACAACATGAGGAATATCATTCCCGGGGTTACACTGTCAACCGATATCATTACCGGATTCTGCGGCGAAACCGAAGAAGAACATCAGGATACGCTTTCGCTGATGGATACCGTGAAGTTCGATATGGCGTATTTGTTTTCCTATTCTGAGCGGGAGCGAACACTGGCCCACCGAAAGTTTGAAGATGATGTACCTGCGGATGTTAAACAGCGCCGACTTCAGGAAATAATTGATGTTCATCGGGCTGGAGCAAATGAACGAAATCAGGCTGAAATCGGAAAACGACATCTCGTTTTGGCAGAAAATTTCAGCAAACGGTCTGAAAATCAACTTTCTGGTCGCACCGACTCCGGAAAAGTGGTAATATTCGATAAGAAATCGTTTAAGCCCGGCGATTATCTTGAAGTTGTGATTAACGAGGCGAATTCGGCTACATTATTTGGTGAGGCGTTAAAGTTAACGAGCATTCGTGAGTTTGAACCAGAATTAGTAACGGCATAACTGACTGAGGTTTACTTTGGACCAAAAGGCATTTGGCGATAAATTCGGTTTGATATCGACCTCGGAGTCTATGGGGTCGGTAATTAAGCAAATCCGTCAGGTAGCCCCAACCGATATAACGGTGCTTCTGCAGGGTGAAAGTGGCGTCGGTAAAGACGTTGTTGCCCGTAGCATTCACGGATTAAGCAAACGATCTGCTCATAATCTGGTTATTGTAAATTGCGGAGCAATACCTGAGGGTATTATCGAAAGCGAGCTGTTTGGTCATGAAAAGGGGGCATTTACCGGAGCTCACGAGTCGCGCGAAGGATATTTCGAAAAAGCCGATGGTGGCACAATTTTCCTCGACGAAATCGGTGATACTCCGAAAAATGTTCAAGTAAAACTATTGCGTGTACTTGAAAACGGAGAGTTTTTTCGCGTCGGATCGTCGAAAGTGCGTAAGTCTAATGCCCGAATTATTACGGCAACTAACCGGGACTTATGGAAAGATGTTCAGAATGGCACATTCAGGGAAGATTTATTTTATCGCCTGAATACCGTTACGATTCGGATTCCGCCTCTTCGCGAACGTCCTGAAGACATCATCCCGATATTTCGAAAATTTGTACTCGACTATTCCCGTCAGTATGATTCTGTTTTTCAAGGATTTGCGGATGAAGCGCGCAACCTGCTTGTATCGTATCGTTGGCCAGGGAACATCCGTGAGCTCAGAAATGTCGCAGAACAACTCGTGGTGCTGGAAAAATCTGAGTTCATCACCACTGAAATCCTGCAAAAGTATTTAAAGGGTAGACATTCGTTAGGATCGCCCGACAACCTCCCCATAATTTATAAACAAGCCGATAACTCAAATCAGGATTTTTCACCCTCAGACGACACCGAACGTGAATTGGTTTATCGGGCGTTGGTCGAAATGCGCAACGAAATTGCCGAGCTCAAAAAAATGCTCGGCGGATTCATGTATAGTCAATATCAGCAGAACCCGCGGGAATCATCGCGCTTATTGGCCAGCGGAAATGACCACGAAAAAAGAACCCAATACAATAATCTCAGTCCGATAGATATTTCTGAGGAAGAATCGCAAGAAAATACTATTATCATTGATGGAAACGATGTGCCGTCGTTTGAAGAAGCGGAGAAATTTCTTATTCAGAAGGCATTGGATCGTTATGATGGTAACCGGCGCAAGGCAAGTGAGGCTCTAGGCGTAAGTGAACGCACCTTGTACAGGAAAATTGATCAATATAACCTGTTGTGATACTATAAATTATGCAAATCCGAAGTATCCCCTTTTTAGTAGTTTTTATTGCGACTCTCTTCGCGTTGGGGGGCTGTTTGCGCTACAGTTTTACCGGGGTTTCAATTCCCTCGAATGTTTCCACTATATATATTCCGTTTTTTCAAGACGATTCAGGTAGTGGGTTATCCGATTTGAGTGACCAGTTAAACATAGAGTTGATAAACCGTTTTGTAAATCAAACACGTCTTAGTCTGGTGTCTGATGAGAATCAGGCTGATATAATTATCGAAGGCAATATCACCGGATACACCAACCGACCATTTAGTGTAGCTGGCGACCAAACTGCCTCGCTGAACAGAGTTCAGGTGTCGGTACGAGCTTCGTATTTATACACCGATGAAGAACGTCCGCGATGGTCCAAGTCGTTTTCAGGACAAGCAGAATATGATCCGGCGGAGAACCCGCTTGATGGAGAACTTGAGGCAGCCGCTGGGGCGATGCAGCAAATAGCTCAAAACATGTTTAACGATTCCGTAGGAAGATGGTAAAATGATAAAAATCCCTTTTGAAATACCTGAATCGTTGAAAAGTTACCTCAAAACGTTTGATGAATCGCCTGAGAAAGGCATCGCAAACTTGGAGCAATATCTAGCTAAGCGGCGAATCGATGGGGTTGGTTTTTTCTTGTTGGCTATTTTGTACAAACTGAATGATCAGGGTGCCGAAGCCCTTCAAGCAGCTTCAAAAGCCAGAGCGCTCGCGCCCGGTAGTCATCTTTTAGAAAATCTCCACTATTTTTTGCGCCATCCCGATGGATTCGACGCATGGGTCCCTCAGAATAACATAGCTAAGCCTCTGTCTGCACGTAAGCACGATACAGCCTCTACGCTCACCGTTGACCTTGAAACCCTTATCACGCGACTGTCAAGAGCTAGCCAGAAGCGAATTAAAATCACACGCGACAACAACGGGGAATCACGAGGGAATAACGATCATTTGGTTGATGAACTGGCCACTCCTACCCTGGCCGGAATATATGAGTCCCAAGGAAAGACCGATGAAGCTATTCAGGTTTATGAGCGACTTATTGAGCTCCGTCCTAAACAAAAGAACATCTATTTGGCAGAGATTTCCCGTATCAAAGAAACGGTTTAATCAGGCTTTCACGAAGGGATTGTGACGTTTTTCGTGGGCAATAGTGGTAGAAGGTCCGTGACCCGGATAAACGATGGTTTCGTCAGGAAGAGTGTATAGTTGCGTTTTGATGGATTCTTCGAGGATGTCGAAATCACCTTTATACAAGTCGGTACGACCAACTGATTCGCGGAATAATGCATCACCCGACAAGACCAATATATTTTCTGAATTGTAGTACGATAAGTGTCCCGGGGCATGACCTGGTGTGAATCGAGCATCAAAGTGCATTCCTGCTATCTCAAACGCTCCTGCATCAATCCATTCCGGATCAAAATCGAATGGTTTTACCTCAAATCCGAACCGTGCAGCGGAAAGCATGTAGTTTTCCCAAAAATAGGCGTCCTCTTTGTGCAGATATACCGGAATTTCGCCATGATGTCCGCGAACGCGATCTATTCCAAAAACGTGGTCTAAATGCGCATGCGTGAGTACAATAGCCTCGAGTTTGGCATCTTCCTGCAGCAAAGCCTGATTCAAAATGGACATTTCTGTAGCATTGTAAAATCC
>JAIUMT010000149.1 GCA_022565415.1 Balneolales bacterium
CTATTGCACAATCTCCAAAAATGTCATCTGCAGCTAGCGGAAACGCTGTTAGTGGTGATGTGGAAGTTCGTGTTAACGACGACGGTTCTTATGTAGTCTACGGTTTGGCTGCAACTCAAGGTTTAATTGCTTTCGGTACAGAAGCTCCTGCTGTAGTTGATCCAACTCTTGCAGCATTTAACCTTACTGGTGCAGAGCAACCAGCGGTAAGTCCTTTCCCTTCCACAACATCAGCCGACAACGTTGCCGGTAGCTTGGGTCGTGGATCAGGTCTTACAGCAACCTCGTTGAACAATGGTTTTTCATCAAACGCATTTGATGTAGCTACATTTGAGACTGCTTTCGAAGAGGACAAGCATCTTGATGTTGTTATTCAATTAGAGCCAGGTTACAAAGCTAACTTGTCATCTATCGAATACTACTTCCGACGTTCAAACACTGGTCCAACGACAGCAAAATGGGCTTATAGTTTAGATGGTGAAGAATTCACAATTTTCACTGACGATATTGACATGTCAGAGTTTGGTGCAAACGATACCAAATATGGTCCTGTTGACTTATCTGATATCGAAGAGTTACAGGGCGTTCTTAGTTATGACGCTGTAATTCTAAGAATGGTTACTTGGGGAGCTTCTGCTTCTGGAGGTACTGGTGCATTTGGTCGTTTCACTGGTGGTGACGATGTTGTAGTTACTGGTACTGTTGAAGTTGATCCAGATTATGTAGCTCCAGAACCAGCAACAGACTATGTCGCTAATCTTTCTGGACTTGTTGAAGTTCCTGCCAACCTAAGTATGGGTGCCGGAACCGTTAACGCTGTTCTATCTGGTGATGTACTGGTTGTTACTGGTTCATTCAGCGGACTAACCGGATCGTACACTATGTCGCACATTCACCTCGGTGAAGCAGGTGTGAATGGTGGAGTTGAAGCTGAATTAACAGCTGTAATCGACAGTGAAGGAAATGGTGTTTACACCGCAGAGGATAATACCTTTGAACTTGACGCTGAAGACAAAGCAATTCTTGCTGCTGGTGGATACTACATCAATATTCACACGGATGAATTCCCAGCTGGTGAAATTCGTGGTCAGCTTTTGGTAGATCCAAACACTGCTCCTACAGCATCTGAAATTACTGCTCCTGCAGAAAATGCAGACATCACAGTTGCAGGTTTCTCTGGTGCACCATTTGTACCAGAATGGACTGCTGCTACTGATGCAGACGACGACAAAGTTGTTTACGTATGGCAGCTTGCTGCAGATGCTGACTTCAATGTTGAACTTCTGACACTTAGCGCAGGATCAAATCTATCAGCTAACCTAACTTTAGGTGCTGTTGATGAAATTCTTGACGCAGCTGGTCTAGAAGTAGACGACCAAATTACTGTTTACCACCGTATAATTAGTACAGATGGTAGTGCACTCACATTTGGAGACGCATCTTCAGTAAACCTTACTAGAGGCGTGATCTTTGATACCTATACAATCGCTGAAGTACGTACTTTCGATAACGAAACTGCGGTTACCATTGAAGGTATCGTTACGCGAGCGAGAGGTGTTGAAACCCGTATTAAAGATGCAACTGGCGGATTGAATACATTCTCCCCTGCATCTACTGATTTCTCTACTGCTGTTGCTGAAGGTGATATTGCCGAGGGTGACCTTGTACGTATTACTGGTCAGAAAAACGTTTTCAACGACCAAGTTCAGGTAAATAACATTACCTCTTTCGAAGTTGTTTCTCGTGGAAATGATCTTCCAGAAGCACAGGTTGTAACTTTGGCTGAAATCAAAGCAAATGGTCTTGATTACGAAGGTCAGTTAGTTCGTGTTGAAGAAATCACCATTGCCAACGATGGCGATGCTACATTCAGCGCTGGAACTGGTTCTGGAAAAACGTATGTGATCCAGGATCCGTCTGCCTCAGCAGGAGATGTTGATTTCCGAGTACCAAACCAAAATAATACCTCTATTGTAGGTGTTGCTATTCCAGACAGACCATTCACATTTGAAGGTGTTGTTGGGAATTTCCGAGGTCAGTTCCAATTATATGCTGTTAATGCAACAGACGTAATTGTTCCTGCTCAACCTTTGGCTGGTACATACTACATACCTCAGGGTACTAATGAGCGTGGATTTGCTTCGCTTTCTGCTGCTGTATCTGCTTTAAACGAAGCTGGTGCTGTTGGAGAAGTGACCTTATTCATTGATGGCGATATCAACGAAGAAGATGAAGTTCGTATTAACCGAACTGACTTGACCGAAGATACTCGTGTTACCATCAAGCCTGCTCCAGGTAAGACACCAACAATCTCACTTCCACTTCTTAAAATTGTCGATACTGGCTTCATCACAATTGATGGTGCTAACGGCGACGAAGATACTCGCGATCTTACATTTGAGAAGAACAGTAATGTTGCTGCACTAGTTGGTGTTTACAGCGATGCTGAAGATGTTGAAATCATGAACATCAACCTTACCTATCAGGAAGAGTTTGGTGCAGGTACATACGCTATCATCATCAACCGTCATGAATTCAGTGGTAACACTGGTCAGGCTAAAGATCTTCTTCTTTTCAATGTAAAAGTAGGATCTGCAGATAAGCCATTTAATGATGCTATCTGGTTGTTTGGTGATGCTACTGCAGCAGGTCATGCAGTTCCGCTTAATACAGCTATCATAGACAACGAGTTCCACATCGGTAGAAGTGCAATCCGTACGCAAACACATGTAAATACCATGTTCAATGGTAACAAGGTTTATGCTTACGGTTTTGCTGCTGAAGTATCAGCTGTTCGTTTGAACACTCCATTGGAGTCGTTTGAATTAGCAAATAACGAATTCGTGTTTGTTTCAACTGAAAGAACTGAAGCAACTACATTCATCGGTTTCCAGGCTACTAACACATTGATTGCAGAAGTATATGCTGTGAACAATACATTTAGTACAGCCGGATTCACTGGTGCTGGTTCAGAAAACAGTTTCTACGGTTTCAGACATGAAGGTACTGCTTCTTCAGCTAATTTCATCCTTGCACACAATACATTCCGTATTGCTGACACTGGAAGTAGTGGAATTCATACCGCAGTTGGTAGAACTACTACCGCATCTAGTGGTGCTGGCGTACAGTTTGTCAACAATATCGTTTCTCTGGAAAGAAGCGAAGAAAACACATATGCTTATCAGTGGGCTGGTACAACCCTTGATGCATCTTCCAACAACATCTTTAATGGTGGTGCTGGTGCGATTGCAATCATTGGTGAAGACCGATATGCTACTCTGGCTGCATGGAACACTGCAACTGGTAACGATGCTACTTCTACTTCTGCTAGCGCAGAGTTTGTATCGAACACCGACTTACGTCTAACCGGTTCTTCTATCGGTGATCGTAACTTCGCTGGTGTACCTCTTGCAATGATTACTACCGATATCGACGGTACCGAGCGTTCTGCTGAAGAACCTTACAAAGGTGCTTTCGAAGGCGATGCATTTGGTGTATCTGTCGAGTCAGATGAAATGCCAGTGGTATTCTCTCTGAACCAGAACTATCCTAACCCGTTCAACCCAACTACTCTTATTAGTTATGACCTGCCTGTTGAAGCAAATGTTCAACTTTCAGTTTATACAGTAACAGGCCAGTTGGTTACAACACTTGTTAACGAAGCTCGTCCTGCCGGACAGCATCAAGTTAACTTTGATGCAACTCGTTTAGCATCAGGTGTTTATATCTACCGTATTATTGCGGGTGATTTCACACAAACTCAAAAAATGACGCTTATCAAGTAAGCCGACTTTGATAGTTTGTTAGTTCCTACAAGGGGAGTCGTTTTTAACGGCTCCCCTTTTTTTATGAGTTTATCTTGCCGATATTCACACTCGAAATTGTCACCCATTTTTGCGTAAATCGCTAAAATTGAATGAATAGCATCGTTATATTGTTCACTATATTTAAATACAGTACAGGCAGGTTCAGGCTACAGATGACACCCCGGGTCTCCCACCCACAACACAAATAGTTAAATCATATAGTGGCAGAAGTTGATTCCATAATATTAAAGGAACTTGGTTCATATCAGTTCGAGTCGAAACAACAGCAAGAGCTAGATTACCTAATCAAGCTATGTCATGAGAATTTTGAAGAAACTGATGATGATCTAATTAAACGTGCCTTTGCATTAAGTTTCCTGTCTCATAAAGGCGCTGTTCGTGCCTCAGGAGAACCATATTATTTTCATCCACTTGAAGTCGCCCATATCGTCATTAAAGAAATGTCGCTAGATGATGTATCTGTCGCTGCTGCACTTCTACACGATACGGTCGAAGATACCAGTATAAACCTGGAAGACATTCAACACGAATTCGGTGATGTGGTTGCTCACCTGATCGATGGAATGACCAAAATTTCAGGCGTTTTAAAAAGCAGGGAATCAAAACAGGCCGAAACGTTCATGAAACTCCTGATGTCGATGGCAGAGGACCTCAGAGTAGTCCTGATTAAGTTTTCCGACCGCCTGCATAACATGCGAACGCTCAAGCACCTGCCAAAGCCTAAACAGATAAAAATTGCCAACGAAACGCTAGAGTTATACGCCCCACTTGCCCATCGTTTTGGACTGTTCCGCCTCAAAAGCGAACTAGAAGATTTGTCATTTCGGGCAATCGACTCTCAGGGATATCGGTTCATTTCCCGAAAACTTCGCGAAAAGAAGGAGGCTCGCGAGAAATTCATTCAGGAGTTCATGCAGCCTATTCGCGATCAACTCTACAAAGTCGGATTCAATTTCGAAATTAAAGGCCGCCCAAAATCGATTTACTCGATTTACAGAAAAATGGTAACCCAGCAGAAACCATTCGAAGATATCTATGATCTGTTCGCCATTCGTATCATTTTAGATCCGCCTCATGCCCGGGAAGATTGCTGGCGCGTATATTCGTACATCACCGATACCTACATGCCCATGCCCGAGCGGTTCAGAGACTTCTTATCTGTCCCCAAAGCTAATGGGTACCAGTCTCTGCACACCACGGTTTTTTCAAGCAATGGTGTAAAGGTTGAAATCCAGATTCGAACCCGCCAAATGGATGAAATCGCCGAAAAAGGCCTGGCAGCGCACTGGAAGTACAAGGAGGGTTCTGATGGCACAAAATCAATTGATCGCTTTGTACACTGGGTGAGGGATGTTCTCGACAATCCACGACCAGACGCTGCCCAGGAGTTCGTTCAGGATTTTACATTAAACCTTTTTTCGGATGAAATTTACATTTTCACCCCTCGTGGTCAGCTACTCACACTTCCCAAAGGCGCAACTCCAATAGATTTTGCATTCGAAGTGCACAGTGAAATCGGAGAACGTGCTCTTGCAGCTAAAGTGAACGGCAAGATGGTCCCACTACGCCAAAAACTTCAAAGCGGCGATCAAGTCGAAATTATTACCGGAAAAAACATCAATCTGAATCCGGATTGGATTAACGATGTAGTTACCCACAAAGCGAAGTCTCGAATCCGCCAGTTTATCAACATGAAAGAGCGGAAAGCTATCGAAGATGGCCGCGAAATGTGGGTTAAAAAGGCAAACAAGCAACATCTGGAGATATCCGATCAGGATTTGGTGAAGGTGGCTAATAAGCTTAAGTATCCTAGTATTAATAAACTATACTACGATATGGGGTTGGCAGCCTTCGACGTCAATATTCTCGCCCGTGCAGTTAAGGATTTCTTAAGTCGTGGACGCATCGAAGAAGAAAAAACCCGGCTTGAAAAACTAACCGACGAGGAAATTCAAGACCAATACTACGATAACGCCCGTACAGCGGGTTCCATGCGCGGATTGTTGTTAAACGGCGACTTAACGGATGTGAAGTATTCGTATTCCAAATGTTGCAATCCAATTCCCGGCGATGAAGTAATCGGATTTTTAAGCAGAAACGGCGATGTGAAAATTCATCGAACTAACTGTAATAATGTCGGTTATTTGATCAAAAATGATAACGAACGTGTGGTTGAAATCGGCTGGCCGAAGTCCACAACTGCTCACTTTATTGGTGCGGTCAGGATTATTGGCGAAGACCGCGTCGGACTAGTAAACGACATCACCACATTGATTTCCCAAACCATGAAAACAAACATGAAAGGTATCAATGTGAACAGTGACGAGGGAATGTTCGAAGGAACACTCATAATCTATGTAGAAGATATTTCACACCTTGAAAAGGTCATCAAACGAATTCTTAGAATTCCGGGCGTGAAACAAGCATATCGATTTGAGTAAGTATTACAGTTTTTCACTTTAGGTTGATTCAAACTTTGCCTAATTTTCAAGCTTAGTAAAAATAGGCTATTACCTTAATACTTTTTTACGCGCGCTCAACTCTGTGTCTGTCTATTGTAAGTACTAAACAGTAGTTCTGTGCGTTTTTCACACTATCATTGCAGATTTAAGTTTTATTTTTAAAGGATTACCATGACATATACAAAACGTGATATCGTACGCCGCATTTCAGAGCAAATGGATGTACCAATGGTGCAGGTTGAGCCATGGGTCGACGCGGTTATCACTAATTTGAGAGATACTATGATGGAGGCTAGCCCCACCTGCCGCATAGAAATTCGAGATTTTGGAGTATTTGAAGTGAAGCTAACGAAGGCTAAGCCGAAAGCCCGAAACCCTAAAACAAACGAAGTTATTTACGTTCCCGAGCATAGAAAAACTCATTTCAAACCAAGCAAATTGCTGAAAGAATTTTTACGTCAACCATTGCCTGAAGGCGTAACTGTAGATTAATTCTGTTGATTTATTCTAAACGAATTATCGGAATTGATGTGGGTATGAAACGGATCGGACTGGCACAGTCCGATCCGACCCGCACCATCGCTTCTCCGATTGGAACATTTGCAGAAGCTGAATTACTTAAAAAACTGGTTTCTGAAGCTCATCAAATTGAAACTATTGTGGTCGGATGGCCAATTTCCATGCGTGGTCATGAGGGAAGTGCCACCGAAATGGTTAAAGCCTTCATCAAACGGCTCGAAAAAAAACTGCCAAATATGCAAATCGAGTTGCTAGATGAGCGTTTTACTTCTACTTTAGCAAATCAAACCATCCGTAACACCGTTACTTCAAAAAAGAAACGCCAAGAAAAAGGTCTCGTCGATACCATCGCTGCCGCAATCCTTTTGCAGTCGTACATGGATCGACTAACTCGCTGATTTTATTTTATGTCTGTCTTACCAATAGTATTATACAACGATCCGGTTTTACGTGAGAAAGCCGAACCTGTAAAAAAAGATTCCAAGGATATTCAAACACTTATCGACGACATGTTTGATACAATGTACGAAGCCAACGGAGTCGGATTAGCCGCGCCTCAGATCGGCAAAACGTTGCGCTTATTCGTCGTCGACGCCGATGTTATGGTCGAAGACACCGACGAGAAGCCATACGGACCAATGGCCATTATCAATCCGGAAATCGTCGCTAAAGACACCAATCTGGTTGTTATTGAGGAGGGATGTCTGA
>JAIUMT010000150.1 GCA_022565415.1 Balneolales bacterium
TGCGAGCCACCCCCTCGCAATAATCCTATTTAATGTCTTTCCTCAGCTCAGCTAAAAGATTTTGGCAACTCCTATGAATGATGTCGAAAACGACTTGAAATCCTTCGAGTTCATCATAATAGGGATCGGGTACCGCTCCGTCGTCGGGATCTGGGTCGAAATCACGTAATAGCACGATTTTACTTTCTTGCTCGGGCTTGACCACCATGGAGTTCAAGTCACCGGCGTTGCTGTGATCCATGGCCACAATCAGATCATAATATTCCAAATCGGATGATTCCACCTTTCGTGCTCGTGAGAGCAACTTAATTCCGTGTTTATTCGCCACAGCCTGACTCTTCGAATTTGCGGGGTTGCCCACATGCCACGATCCGGTACCGGCAGAATCGATTTCGAAATACAGATCGAGTCCGGTTTCGTGCACGAGGTGCTGAAAAACACCCTCCGCCGTCGGACTCCGGCAGATGTTGCCCAAGCAGACAAAATTAATTCGGAATGGCTTTTCGGTGGTAATGTTTCGTCTCGGGAAATCAATCATGGTCGCTGGATTTGTTAAAATAGGTGTTCGCGAAAGTAGTATTAATGAAAACTGGATTATTGAAATCTTAGTTCGTGAATAACTGGTTTGTTAAAAAAGAAGTTCGAAATAATGCCTTCGCTAAAAAACGGTGTTCGTTAAAAGGGTGTATGCGAAAAAGTTTATCGCAAATAGAGTGCTCGTTAAATATGTAATCGTAAGAATGTTACTCCTTCAAGGTGAATAGAATAACGGATATAATCAAACTTTGTGCACTAAACACGGTTTAAAACGGAAAGTTTCCGCGTAGTTCGGCTTTTTCTTAACTTTGACTATAAAATGCCATCAAGGGCACATGTTAACGAAATTAAAGGATCGTCTTATGAGTCAGAATGACTGGGAATTGGCAGCGAAAAAAGCGCTAAAAGGCAACGATATATCGTCGCTTGAGCGGGATGTGGATGGAATTCGCATCAAGCCACTATACACCTCAGATGATGTTCCCTCGAGCGCAGCCAAGCAGGAATCGTGGCCCGGACAATTTCCCTATACCCGCGGACCGTACCCGACCATGTACACCCAACGACCCTGGACAATCCGTCAGTATGCCGGTTTTTCGACAGCCGAAGAATCGAACGCATTTTACCGGAAAGCATTGAAAGCGGGTCAGAAAGGGCTGAGCGTCGCCTTTGATTTAGCCACCCACCGCGGCTACGACTCCGATCATCCGCGGGTTACCGGAGACGTGGGCAAAGCCGGCGTTGCCATCGACTCGGTCGAAGACATGAAGATCCTTTTCAACGAAATACCGCTCAACGAAATGTCGGTGTCGATGACGATGAACGGCGCGGTCTTGCCCGTTTTGGCATGTTATATCGTTGCAGCCGAAGAGCAGGGTGTAACCCCCGAACAACTCAGTGGCACCATTCAGAACGACATCCTCAAAGAGTTCATGGTTCGCAACACGTATATATATCCACCGGGACCCTCGATGCGAATTGTCTCCGACATCATCGATTATACCAGTCGGAAAATGCCTCGTTATAACTCGGTTTCCATCAGCGGTTATCACATGCAGGAGGCCGGCGCGGGCAGTGCGCTCGAGTTGGCATTCACCTTGGCTGATGGGGTTGAATATGTACGCGCAGCGGTCGACCGCGGACTCGATGTCGATGCTTTCGCTCCGCGTTTGTCGTTTTTCTTTGGTATTGGGATGAATTTCCTGATGGAAGTCTCGAAGTTGCGCGCGGCCCGAAAACTGTGGGCAGAACTCATCCGCGAGAAGTTTAATCCGAAAAGTGAAAAGTCGCTGATGTTGCGAACGCATTGTCAGACTAGCGGATGGAGCCTCACGGCCCAGGATCCGCTCAATAACGTGGTTCGTACCACTGTTGAGGCCATGGCCGCTGTCCTCGGAGGCACCCAAAGTCTGCACACGAACTCCTACGACGAAGCGGTGTCGCTGCCAACCGACACCGCTGCCCGAATTGCGCGAAATACCCAGCTAATCCTGCAAGAAGAAACCGATATCACATTCTCGGCAGATCCCCTGGGCGGATCGTACCTCATCGAATCGCTTACCGATCAGCTTGTTACCGAAGCCCGAAAGATTATCGACGAAGTGGAGCAACTGGGCGGAATGGCCAAAGCACTCGAGTCGGGCATGCCCAAATTGCGCATCGAAGAAGCCGCTGCGAAAAAGCAGGCCGGCATCGACAGCGGCTCGGTAACCATCGTTGGCGTGAACAAATATCAGGTTTCGGATGCGGCAGAGATCGACATTCTGGATATCGACAATAAGAAAGTGCGCGAATCTCAGATTCAACGTTTGCAGCAGGTGAGGGCAGCTCGCAATGAGTCGCTTGTGAAGGAGTCGCTCGTAGCGCTTACGGATGCAGCGCGGTCAACGGCTGCTCCGACCGACGATACAAACTTGCTGGCCCTGGCAGTGAACGCCGCACGACTTCGTGCCACAGTTGGCGAAATCAGCGATGCTCTGGAAGTCGCCTGGGGCCGTCATCGTGCCTCAACTCAAACCATATCGGGAGTTTACGAGCGTATGTACACGAAAAAGGAAGAATATGCTGAGGTGAAGTCGGCTGTTGAGGCATTTGCCCAAAACCACGGACGTCGACCCCGAATTCTGGTCGTGAAGATGGGTCAGGATGGCCACGATCGCGGCGCAAAAGTCGTCGCAACCGCATTCGCCGATATGGGCTTCGATGTGGATTTAGGTCCGCTCTTTTCAACCCCGGCCGAAGCCGCTAAACAGGCCATCGAAAATGATGTTCACATCGTCGGCGTTTCCAGTCTCGCGGCCGGACACAAAACTCTCATCCCAGACCTCATCAACCATCTCAAAGAAGAAGGCGCTGATGATATTTTAGTCGTTGCCGGTGGTGTAATTCCCGCTCAGGATTATCCGTTTTTGAAGGAAGCGGGCGTTGCTGAAATCTTCGGACCAGGCACAAATATTCCCGAAGCAGCCGTCAGAATCTTGTCTAAAATAGGCTAGTTACATTTTATTACATGGTCTAACTAGTTGTGTATTTTATGCATCAAGGCCTAAAAAGTGCTTCCAAACATTGCAGGGTAAATAATTTGTTAATATTTGAATTGACAATACGAAGTTCCCGTGGTAGCTTATTAAATACACCTTCTGTAGAATCTGTCTAAATAGCACGAGTGCTAGTACAGGGATCATTCATGTAACCTCCTCGAATAGGTAGTCACCACTCTTAGGGAATATGTTAATTAGAATCAGCGCAATTGTGTTGGTCTTGATGGTACTTTTTATACCAGTATCTCAAGCTCAAGACAACAATGTCTTTATATTGGAAGGATTTGTTCGCACAGCGAATAATGAGGCACTTTCGTATGCAACAGTTCGAACTCGTAACGATCGTTTCACCATCACTGATGCCGATGGATACTTCGAATTACGAATTCCTCGAAATCAAATGCGTGAACAAATGTGGCTTGAAGTCCGTTTTGTTGGGAAGCAAACATACCGTGCCGACTTTTTAATTCCAGACGGAGCTACATCCTATCGACACGATGTTAAATTGCTCAAACAGGATTTATACCTCACAGAGGTTACAGTTTCAGCCCGCCAGTCTGAGGAAAATGTATCAAATTCGACTTATGTGATTGATCGAATCGCCATTGAACAAGCCCAGGCGTACACACTTGGAGATTTGCTGCAGATTATTCCAGGTCAGACCATCACAAATCCCATGCTTCAGGGTGCGCAGTCGATCAATTTTCGTTCAAACCTGCCCTCTCAGTACAGCAATAATAATGCATTCGGAATTGGAATTTTCGTCAACGATGCAAGCATGAACAACAACGCGAACATGCAAGGGTACAATCCGGTGACAAACAATGCGTTTCGATCGTTCGGATCTACCCGCGTCAGCACGAACACCTATCAAACGGGAGACTCTCCCGGAGGCGGATTCGACCTTAGAGAGTTGCCAGTTGGCGATATTGAACGAGTTGAAGTAGTTCAGGGAATCGCATCAGCCCGTTACGGCGACATTCTTGAGGGCGGAATCTTCATCGAAACCGTTGCCGGACGATCGCCTTGGAATATAAATGTGCGTCGTGCTGCCGGAAATACCAATCTGGGTGTTAATAAGGGGATTCAGCTTCATCCTCGTCATGCACTGAATGTGAGTTTCGACTATTTTAATAGCAACGCAGATCCACGCGACCGGGTTAAATCTTACAATCGTGTAACTTCATCACTATTGTGGACATCCTATCTGGGCGAGCAACGTCAAATTCGAAACACCGTTTCGGTTTCGTTCAGAACGAACCTGGATGATTTTCAAATTGATCCCGACTTTGGCACAGAACAGCGGGTATATTACCAAAATCAGACTTTTTCAATCTCCAACAGACTTACCATTCAATCTCAAAGTCTGATGTTCAACAACATGACGTTGTCTGTTTCCGCCAATACCGGCCGCAGTACGTCATTACTCGATCAGTTTGTGAATCCCGGGGTTCTGCCAGTTACCGATGTAATTACCGAAGGTGTTCATCCGGGTACGTATCACCCTTCAAGTTACCGAACTGAGCGACAGATTTTAGGCGAACCGCTATCGTTGAGTTCCAGAGTTCAGTTCAATCGGGCAATTGACTTGGGGGAATGGACACATAATGTTTCTTATGGTGTTAATGCTAGTTTTGACGGAAATTATGGAGATGGAAGGGTGTTCGACCCGTTGCGTCCCATCCGATTTGGTGGAGCAACCACCAACGAACGGCCAATATCCTATCGTGAAATGAGTCCGGAATCGTGGCAATCGGGTGCATTTTTGGAAAACTCCATCTCCGGTGAAATTAACGGACGTAGACTTACCACCTCACTTGGTTTGCGTGGCGACCTCCAGAACGGATATGCAAATGTCTCTCCGCGCCTGAATACGCGTTTCAATATCACAGAAGCATTTTCGATCACGGGTGGCTATGGAATTCAAATCAAAGCTCCCGGACTGCTGCACCTGTATCCCGGTCCCGATTACGAAGATTATATTCTATTAAACAGCTATAATGGAAATGTAAGTGAGAGTGTTTTTCTATCATACACCCGCGTATCAACCAATACCTCAGAAGACCTGAAACCGATGAAATCTCGTCGGATGGAAGCCGGATTTCAGCTGGTATTGCCTGCTATCCGCTTGGGAACAACGTTCTACAGAAATGTTACTGACGATGGAATAACCGTTCTTCGCGAGCCTAGTTTCCTGGATTTACCCGTCTACGAAATCGTAGATCGACCACCAGGACAGGCGCCAGTTATCGAAGATACCGGCGAGACTTCGCGCGTAATTTATGCCCAAGGACGAGTTGCCAACATGCTCTACTCGCGCAACTGGGGTGTCGAGCTTACGGCAAGCACGCCCAGAATCGAGTCAATTCAAACATCATTTTCGCTCAACGTTTCTTATACCAACAGTTATTATTTCAACCGCGGGGGGAATTTCAACTTCGGCGGACGAACCCCTCAGCCTGAGGAAGAAATTTGGTACGGTATTTATCCACCTAACAAATCGCAAAGTGGCCGCATAAATGCGTTGTTAACTTCCATGCACCATATTTCAGATCTGGGTCTGTTGGTAACCTTGCGTTCGGAAATGTTTATTTACAACTACACAGAGGTTCTTTCTAACTCGAACAGAGCCATTGCTTATGTAAATAACCAACTCAATATCGTCCCAATCGACGAAAATGAAATTAATGACCCCCGTTTTGATGTCCTCGATAGAAATCCTGTCGACGGATCATTCACACGAGACCCTAGTTTCGTGTATTTCAACTTCCACGCAAACGTGAGCAAGAACATTAGTAGTGCTGTACGATTGTCCTTTTTTGCCAACAACTTCCTGAATATTCGTCCGGAAGTTATCAACTCTGAAGGCAATCTTGTACGCAGACTAAACCAGGAGCCCTATTTTGGGATGGAACTCCGATTAACCTTATAATCCAGTCCGAAAATATGAAAAATCGTTTACAACACTTAGTAGCAGCATTTTTATGCTTAGGGATAGTCGCCGTGGGCTGTTCAGATAACCCGTCGGGAGTCCAGCCAGTGGATCTTGCCGTTACGGTAACTTTTGATGCCAGTTATGGCAATCTACCAGCTTCTGCAGCTGATATCACAATGACCAACGTAACCTCTCAGCAGGTTTTTGAAGGTCAGACAGACAATCAGGGCGCAGTAACTTTTATGGAACTACCATCAGGGAACTACGACATTCAGGTAATTTTAACGCTAACCCGCGATCAGGTTTTCGACATTACCGGCGTCTTTCCAGACAACGACGAAGTGGTATTTAACGCTTCGTTAAGCAATGTCCTCATTAATGCTGAAACACAAATACCTGTAATCGAGCTAACATCCGGCCGCCTGGGTGACCTTGTTTTCAAGCAGATCTACTTCGCAGGATCAGATCGTGTTGAGGGAGCGTTGTTCCGTGATCAGTTCATCGAGATTTACAACAACTCAAACGAAGTTGTTTACCTCGACGGATTGTACATCATGGGTGTTTACGGTAATGCCAACGCTAACAGAACTGATTTTGTAACTGAAGACAAGCAGTTTGACTGGAATCAATCAATTGGTATGCCTGGCGATATTGATGCGAATGCAGACTACTTACATGCTAAGTGGATGTATCAAATTCCAGGGCAAGGTGAGGAATGGCCACTTGAGCCGGGCGAGAGTGTTGTAATTGCACAAACGGCTTTAAACCATCAGGCACCATATACCAATGCGAACGGCGATGTTGTAACAGTTGGAGACCCAAGTCTTACTGTTGACCTTAGCGATGCTGATTTCGAAGTGTATCTGGGCGATGAGTTTGAAACAACGTTTGCATCTGATATCGACAATCCAAATGTCCCAAATCTGAGAAACATTTTCATTTTTGGTCGTGACTTGATTTTGGACAACCTCGGCCGCGATGCATTTGTCATCTTTCGTGCTGATGTTGATGCTTCTGAATTCCCAGCGTACCCAGCCCCAATTACACGCGAAATTCGTGATAACACCACGTTCTACCCGCAAATTCCAATCGAATGGGTAATTGATGCTGTTGAAACGCAACCATCTCCTGCAAATCAGGTTCCTCGTAAGCTTCAGAATGTTCTGGATGCCGGATATGCCTACGTTCCTGGTGGCGGATACTCTTCTAACTCAGTGATTCGACTGGAAGCACAAAACTTCAACGGACGTGTTGTGTTGAAAGATACCAACAACTCAACCGAAGATTTCACCTTCCTAGAGCGTGCTAATCCGCGAGCAGATGCTCCGCAGGCGCCTAACCGTGCCCGGTACACTATTCGTTCAAACCGTAACATTGACACTAGTCATCTCGACAATCTCGAGTCGCGATGGGCTCCTAGTATGAACCGCAA
>JAIUMT010000151.1 GCA_022565415.1 Balneolales bacterium
GAGAAGCTCAACAATTACATATAATGCCGGTGCTTCGCGAACATCATCGGTTTCGGGCTTGAATGCCAGTCCCCAAACACCAAATGTTTTGCCAGACAAGTCATCATCAAAGTACTTCTTAATTTTTGGTATGATGGAGACTTTCTGGGCTTCGTTGACGGCCATTACGGATTTCAGAATCTGAAAATTGTAGTCAAATTCATCTGAAGTGAAGTCCAGGGCCTGAACATCTTTCGGGAAACAGCTACCACCGTATCCAATTCCAGGGAACAAGAATCGTTTTCCGATACGGGAATCGGTGCCAATACCTCTGCGCACATTATCAACATCTGCACCTACGCGCTCGCACACATTTGCAATCTCGTTCATGAACGTGATTTTGGTGGCTAGAAATGCATTAGCAGCGTATTTAGTTAATTCAGAACTGCGTTCGTCCATTACAATTATTGGATTTCCGCTTCGAACGAATGGTTCGTACAGATTACGCATCAGTGATGAAGCTTTTTCACTACTGCTTCCGATTACAACGCGCTCTGGTTTCATGAAATCTTCAACAGCGACACCCTCACGCAGAAACTCTGGGTTTGATACAACATCGATTTCAACCGAAGTTTGCTCACTTATTCGGGCTTTTACTTTGTCGGCGGTGCCAACTGGAACGGTGCTTTTGTTTACGATAACTTTGTACGACTTAACAATTTTGCCAATTTCGGAAGAAACATCCAGGACAAATCTCAAATCAGCCTGACCATTAGCACCCGGTGGGGTTGGCAAGCACAGAAATATGATATCGCTGTTATCAACAGCATATTCGAGATTATCGGTGAATTTGAGGCGCTCTTCGCGCACAGAACGGTCAAAAATGTTTTTGAGTCCGGGCTCGTAAATAGGCAAAATCCCGTTGTGCAGAGCTTCTAACTTTTGTGGATTATTATCAACGCATATAACCTGGTTGCCAGTTTCTGCAAAGCAGGTTCCTGTTACTAATCCGACGTAACCCGTTCCAATTACTCCAACTTTCATAAATAGTTTCCCTATGTAATATTACGATCGTTCAATATTGCGAAGTTCGAGTTTAAGAGTTCCTGCTGGTACAGTTACTTCAACCTCGTCTCCTATTTTTTTGCCCATCAATGCACTTCCAATTGGCGAGTCGATGGAGATTTTACCCAGATTAAAATCGGCTTCTGACGCTGAGACCAAGGTATATTTCACCTCTTTTTTACTGCGGTGATTAAATACAGTAACCGTGCTCAATATGTGCGCTTTTGATAAGTCAATATTCTTTTGATCGACGACTCGCGCATTCGCCATAGAGGTTTCAAGTTCAGAGATGCGTTTTTCCATGTAAGCCTGCTCTTCTTTAGCGGCTTCATACTCTGCATTCTCGCTTAAATCTCCGTGCGAACGAGCTTCATCAATTTTTTGTGCGATATCGCGGCGGCCGCGGGTTTTGAGGTCGCGCAACTCTTCCATGAGTCGGTCGAATCCTTCCTGTGATAAATAATTAATCTTCACGATGTGTAATTAGTTTACAGTTCAGCCAGACCATGGATTCATCTGAGGTCCTGACGTTTCTGTGTTTATAGTTAATTTCTGTATTTTACAATCTGATAAGATAGCCAAGATAGAACATATTGTGAAGTAATTATCTGTCTATAGTTTCTGTCTATTGCCATGCAAAATCTGTTCCGAAGTGAACATAAATACATTCGAATTGAACAACACACCCCAAAAGCTGTCAACGCGCCAGATCTTTGAAAGAAACCAAACCAGAATAGTTCCTACTGGCTTTGAACAAACGTACTTATGGCTACATAATATAAGGAGTATGCATAATGTGGGATCGGCCTTCAGGTCGGCCGATGCATTTGGAATTAAGGGAATAATTCTAAGCGGCTACACCCCGACCCCACCCCGTCCTGAAATTTCAAAAACAGCGCTAGGCGCCGACGAATCGGTACTTTGGAGGTCGTTTTCTTCTGCGGATGAAGCCCTGAACGAACTTCGGACGAACGATTACGAACTCATTGGCCTCGAACAAACCGATAATTCAGAACTAATCAGTGATCTTAATGTGAATTCATCAGACAAATTGTGTCTTATAATGGGAAATGAGGTCTCAGGCATCGACGACGAATTACTGCCTCATATAAAAACCTTTGCAGAAATTCCTCAGTACGGTCAAAAACATTCATTTAATGTCTCAGTCGCTGCAGGAATAGCCTTATTTGCATTTCATGAACTGTTCAAATCGGCTTTAAAAGCATAAGTTTTCTTTTAATTGGCACGTCTGAGTTGTATTTTTTAAAGCTGCAAGCATGTCATCATCCAAAAAATATATGTCGAAAAGAATATTAGTTACTTCAGCTCTACCCTATGCCAACGGACCCCTACACCTTGGGCATTTGGCAGGTGCATACCTCCCGGCCGATTTATATGTGCGCTATAAGCGACTAACCGGAGCCGACATACTGTACATTTGCGGATCTGACGAACACGGCGTACCAATAACCATAGCTGCCGATAAAGAAGGTGTCTCCCCTCAGGATATCGTCGACCGATATCATACAATGATTAAAGATGTTTTTGCTGAGGTGGGAATTTCATTTGATTACTATGGCCGCACCAGCTCACCAGTTCATTACGAAGTATCGAGTGAGATTTTTAAGAATTTGCACGACAAAGGCGTTTTCAAAAAGAAAACCGAAAGTCAGTTATTTGATCCGGAGGCCGGTAAATTCCTGGCCGACCGCTATGTAAAAGGTACTTGTCCGAAATGCGGAAATACCGAAGCATATGGCGACCAATGCGAAAAATGCGGAACTAGCCTGTCTCCTGCCGAGTTGATTGACCCCAGAAGTATGCTCACCGGGGCAAAACCAGAGCACCGCGAAACCGAACACTGGTACTTGCCTCTTGGCGACCTTCAGCCTGAAATCGAAGCCTGGCTCAACACCCGAGAAAACTGGAAGCCCAATGTTATGGGTCAGTGTAAGAGTTGGCTCAGTGGCGGACTCAACGACCGAGCTGTTACACGCGACTAGAACTCGGGAGTGCCTGTCCCTTTGGAAGGCGCGAAAGGCAAAGTTCTTTATGTTTGGTTTGATGCCCCCATTGGATACATCTCAGCGACCAAAGAGTGGGCCATTTCAAAAGGAGATCCAGATTTATGGAAAACTTACTGGATGGATCAGGACACCGATTTGTATCACTTCATTGGCAAAGACAATATCGTATTTCATTGCATCATGTTTCCGGCGACGTTGATGAAGCATGGTGATTTTGTGCTGCCAAAGAATGTTCCAGCCAACGAATTCCTCAATTTAGAAGGACAAAAACTGTCCACTTCACGGGGATGGGCTGTTTGGTTGCATGAGTATTTGCAGGAATTTGATGCAGATTTGCTTCGATATGCATTAGGTACGACGTTGCCCGAGACCAAAGACAGCGACTTCTCCTGGAAAGAATTTCAGCTTCATGTAAACAGTGAACTAGCCGACATACTTGGGAACTTTGTTTTCCGAACGTTATCGTTTACCACTCGATTTTTCGATGGAAAAGTACCTGAAATGGCAAATCCATCCGATAAGGATAAAGCTATGCTTGCTGAAATAGCTCTTGTTCGCGATTCGATCGCAGCGTGTTACGAGAAGTTTTCATTACGGGAGGCGATTCAGTTAACGATGAATCTGGCGCGATCTGGTAACAAATATCTAACTGAGACCGAGCCTTGGAAAACTCGTAAAACCGACCTGCAGGCATGTGCAAACAGCATTCATGTGTGCGTGCAAGTGAGCGCTGCCCTAAGCGTACTTTTCGATCCGGTTATGCCTCATAAAATGGCTACACTTCGAAAATCGCTGAAAGTTGAGAATTTTACCTGGTCTGACGTGCACGATAAAATGAAAGCTGCCGGTGAGAGTGTTGAGGCCGGTGAAATTCTATTCACCAAAATCGAAGACGATCAAATTGATGCCCAAATCAATAAATTGAAATCGGCTGCAGCTGTAAACGAAAGCAAAGAGCCAAAATTTGAGCCATTAAATGATGAAATTGTTTTTGATGATTTCGTTAAACTGGATCTTCGTACGGGAATGATCGTTTCGGCCGAAAAACTCAATAAATCGAAGAAGTTGTTAGTACTTCAAGTAGATCTTGGTTTCGAAACGCGCCAAATCCTCTCTGGTATCGCCGAATATTTTGAACCTGAACAGGTTATTGGGAAATCTATTGCTGTAGTGGCTAACCTCAAACCACGTAAAATGATGGGAATGGATAGCGAGGGTATGATTTTAATGGCATCCGACCCTGATGGTTCTCTTAAACTTGTTGAATCTGCCGGACTTCCCGGTAGCAAAATAAACTGACCCGGATACTACAGTGCCTTACACAACCTTGCAAATCGACAACCAGGTCCATCAAAAAATCGCTGAAAGATACGGTGATAATTATTTTGGATGCCATATCAATAGGGGTTGCACAACATTTCGGGTATTTTGTCCGCGATCTCCCTTTGTTGAAATCGAGATTTTCGACAATTTTGATGACGAAACCGGCGATAGAAAATCTATGGCCAGAAACGAGGCGGGTGTCTGGGAGATTACGATTGAAGAGAACCTGGCTGGGAAATACTACGGCTATTGGATTACTCCTCCTTTCAATGGAGCTCCTTTTGAAAAATCTGATTTTCTTGTGGCCGATCCATACTGTTTATGGGCAACTGTGAAGCATAATTTCTCACAGGATGCCAGGTCCATGATTGTAGATCAACAACCGTTCGATTGGGAAGGCGATACGTTTGTGAGTCCGGCCGATCCCCGCGACCTTGTGATTTATGAGGCACACCTAAAGGATTTGACCGGTCACATCTCTCCTGAAGAGAATGAATTATCGTGGTACGAAAGGTTTCTAAAAGCCGGAAATAAAGGTGGTATTGAGTATCTCAAGTCATTAAATATAAATGCCTTAGAGTTTCTTCCTTTACAAAAATTCGCGTATAAAGAGACCCCATATAAATTTGAAACTAGTGATGGAGTAAAAAACTCTTGGAACCCCTATGCTACCAATTATTGGGGATACATGACCTCGTTTTTCTTTATGCCCGAATCGTTGTATGCGATATCGGACTTACCCAAACCAGATCAAACTTATGGACTTAAGCCCGATGGGATTAATCAGGTGAAATCTGTGGTGAAATCACTGCATAAGGCTGGGATATCGGTCATTTTGGATGTCGTTTACAACCACGTTTCTCAGTATGACCGAAATCCGCTGAAGTATCTTGATCGTGGGTACTATTTCAGACATGACAAAAACAGGCACTATAAGTCAGATAGTGGGTGCGGAAACGACTTCCGAACAGAGTCTCCGCTTGGCAGGAAGTTAATCGTCGATTCGGTTTTATACTGGATGAAAGAGTTCCATATTGATGGATTCCGCTTTGATTTGGCGAATTTGATTGATCGCGAGACGTTAATTACCATTCGTGAAGAAGCACGTAAAATAAACCCAAATGTCATTTTGATTGGTGAACCTTGGGGCGGCGGATATAATCCAACTGGGTTTTCTGAAATTGGATGGAGCTCCTGGAACGATCAGATTCGAAATGGTGTGAAGGGATCAGACCCCGTCCACGATCCTGGTTATATCTTTGGAAGATGGCAGCGGGAAACATCGCGTTTGTCACTTGAGAACTACATGCGCGGAACGTTACAGCATCAGCCAAACGGTCGATTTCTGCGCTCACAACACAGCGTAAACTACCTTGAAAGCCACGATGGGTACACCTTGGGCGACTTCATAAGAATCGTTATAAATCACGTAAACGCAACCAAAGCATTCGATAAACGAGAAGGGCTTGTGACGCTTGAAGGTGTTGAATTAAGCATGTCCAGGCTCGCAGCGTTGTTTTTGATGGTATCTCAGGGTGTTACGATGATTCATGCCGGACAAGAATTTGGTCGGACCAAGTGGATTGTAGACGATGGCACCCCCGATCCCGAAATCAACCGACTCGATCATAACAGTTACAATAAAGATAATGCCACTAATTATATCCATTTTGAGGATATTTGGCGAAATGAGGCCCTTTTCGATTACTACCGCGGATTAATTAAACTTCGTCGCAATAGTCCGGCATTACGAAAGGCAAATGCTGAAAGTGTCCATTTTTCGAACTATAATGATGCTCTTCACATCACATGCACTATTTCAAATCACGGAACTGCCGATCCGTTCGAATATTTCATTAGTATGAATGCAAATCCGGATAACGAGCAGACCGTTTCGCTTCCAGATGGGTTCTGGCAACTAATGGTATCAGAAACAGTTGCATCTAATGTCCCAATCTCGGTTATTAGTGGCACTGTAAAAATTCCACCATTTTCAGGAATGGTTTTACGAAGATTATCCAAGTTCAGGGACTAATACATTAAACAAAAACGTTACGGGAGCACCACCATTGGCACAATCAGAAAAATCACGCGGTAGTTGGAATTCGAAATTAGGGTTTATTTTAGCTGCTGCAGGCTCTGCTGTAGGACTAGGCAATATTTGGGGTTTCCCCAGTCAAGTAGCCGATAACGGTGGCGCAGTATTTCTGTTTATTTATTTGATCTGCTGTTTGTTAATCGGTTTGCCTGTAATGATTGCGGAGCTTGCTGTTGGTCGCTATAGCAAAAAGAATCCGGTAGGTGCACTTCGGGCAGTAAGTAATGGATGGTTTGCCCCGCTGATTGGTTTTTGGGGCGTACTTTGCGGCGTTATGATTCTTTCTTTCTATTTGGTTGTGGCTGGCTGGACAGCTGGATACGTATTTGAGGAAATCTTCTTTTTTGCAGGCAAACCAGAACTTGCCGCATGGTTCGGAGGCCTAGATAATGGTCCGAAGAATGCAATATTTTCTGTTTTGTTTCTATTGGCTACGATTTCAGTGATTACCGGCGGCGTGAGTAATGGTATTGAAAAAGCCACAAAACTTCTTATGCCGTTACTTATCGTGATATTAGGTGTCATGATTGCATATGTCTTGACACTTGAAGGCAGTATGGAAGGCGTTAAAGTGTATCTGCAACCAGATTTCAGCGAGATCAATACCGATATCGTATTCTCTGCATTAGGTCAGGCTTTCTTCTCATTATCGCTAGGCATGGGAGCTTTAATCACCTACGGATCTTACATCCGTAAAAATCAGAATATCGTTGAATCTGCTACTTATGTAACCCTGGCCGATGTTGGAATCGCGTTCATGGCCGGGTTTTTAATAATACCCGCGATGTATGTCGCGCAGGCTAGCGGTGTTGCGATATTTGACGCTGATGGAAACCTTTTTGCAAGCA
>JAIUMT010000152.1 GCA_022565415.1 Balneolales bacterium
GTAGAACCCGCAAAAATTTTCGCGAGTAAAGAAGACGAAGCATTAACAAAGTTTAATTTTCTTTACAACATGCTGCTTTTCAAGCCGGGTGAAAAGTATAACCATGACCTTTATCTGCAAACTGTTCGCAGATATCAAAGTCTGGGTATGCTCACTGTTCGACAGTTTAGCTTAAGCGAAGATGGTGGACTACCGAATTTCAGCGACCAAAACTTACCCGTACGCCTGGATATGCAAACATTTCCCCGTCAAGGTCTTCGATTTGACGTATTTGGAATGCAAAGACTTGGGCTAGGTGCTGGTATGGGACTTCGATATATCAACAACAATCTTTGGGGTAGTGGAGAAACGCTTGAAATCGGCGTAAAAGGAAGTTTCGAGAATGCGCCCAACGTACAAGCCGGATTGCTACGAAGTTTCGAAGGTAGTGTTGAATATAGTCTCCCACGACTTACTTTCCCATTCACCAGGATCAGTGATATTCCAACATTCGCGAATGCAAGAACGAGATATCAGATAAGTGTCGCTCAGATTAATCAGCTGAATTTCAATGTAAATGCAAACCTTCGCTTTAATCTTAAATACGAGGTATCTCACAATAATACGACTACTTCGATTCTCGATTTACTTGAATTTGACTGGTTTGATGCCAGTCCCAGCGCACGTTTCAGAGAACGAATTGAAAACGAGATATCTGATCCCCTGCAACGAGAACGAATTTTTAATGATTTCAGCCAACAATTCTCTTCAACTATACGATACACACTGAGGCGTGCCAATACCGATATCATCAAACGAAATCGTGGTTTTTATAATGAAGTATCGTTCGAAGCGGGTGGTTCTATCCCCTATTTAATAGAGCGCTATCTGGTTCGACCCAACGAGCCACTTCAGTCTACCATTCCGTCACTTACGCTGGCCGATTCTACGCTAAGCTATTCACGTTTTATCAAAGCCTATGTCGATCATCGGAACTACAATTCGATAACAAATAATACGGTGGTAGCCTGGAGGGCTTTTGCGGGTATGGCTTATGCCTACGGACAAAACACTCAAATTCCACTAAACAGACGCTTTTTTGCCGGTGGTAGTAATGATATTCGTGGATGGCCACCACTACGACTCGGTCCGGGTGATGTGAGTCCTACACAGGTTACCGTGAACGGAGCGGATATTAAGTTAGCCGCATATCTGGAAGCGCGACAAGTATTACTTCGAAACTTTCTATCAACAAATTGGCAACTTGCCCTTTTTGCAGATGCCGGAAACATCTGGAATGGTCCACGTAGTAGTTTCGACGAGGGGAAGTTTAGATTCGACGACTTTTATGAGCAAATCGCTTTGGGATCTGGTTTTGGACTGCGACTCGATTGGGAATATGTAATATTTCGCGTTGATGTGGCCTATAGAATTCATGACCCTGCAGTTGATAACGGCGCAAGGCGCGGGTGGTTTAACTCTTCAAATCCGTATATTCACTTCGGAATTGGACACGCTTTTTAATTTCCTTCATCCTGATAACTCTGCCAATGTTGACATCAAATAGCCTCAAAAATTTACGTTTAAAATCGAATGTGATTTTTAAATCTCGATTCTTAAAGGTGCTTAATCCTTTGGAACGCTATGAGTTTATTCAACTTTGCAACAAACGCACTTACAAAGCTGGCGAATATATCTATTATCAGGGCGATCCGGGTACGGGTATGTATTTCGTTCAAGATGGAGTGGTAGAATTGATTGTCGAATCTGATGATAGAGATTCTGATGAACCCAAGCCAAGCTTCAAAATCGAACCACCGGAAAGTTTCGGTGCACTTTCAATAGGATATGAAATGCGTCGGATGTCATCAGCAAAATGCATCACCGATTGTACACTTTACGGTTTTTTCAAGCCAGATTTAAACACCTTATGCAACCGTCATCCGCAAATTGGCATAAAAATACTTCAGGTTCTAAATATGATAGCCCTGAAACAACTCCAAGCTACGGTACGACAACTATCAACGCGCACTAGCGTTACCATAGCACATTCGCTGCAATTTGAAACTTACTACACCGGTGAACACTCCACCGACGAAGAATCCTAATTTTATGATTAAAAAAGGTGCTGAAGTCACCCTGACTATAGATACCGCCGCATACGAGGGCAAAGGCCTAGGGCGTCTCGACGGAATGGCAATTTTCGTTAGCAATACTGCGCCGGGAGACTTGGTTAGAGCGCGAATAATCCGGAAAAAGAAGCAGTTTGCTGAGGGTGTTTTGCTCGAAGTTCTGGAACCCGGTGAAACCCGCGTTGAGCCTGTTTGTGAGCACGCATTAACTTGCGGAGGATGCACCTGGCAACATGTAAGCTACGACGAACAGATGAGTTTCAAACGAAATCAGGTACGCGACCATTTGCATCGTATCGGAGGGTTACAGCACATAGATCCTGCACCTGTTTTGCAGGCGCCAGATCCATTGCACTACCGGAATAAGATGGAGTACACATTCAGCGACCGTCGTTGGTTAACTCCTGCTGAAATCCAATCAGGCGAAAAGATTGAACAGTCTGGAGTCGCACTCGGACTTCACATTCCCGGACGTTTCGACAAAATCCTCAACCTGAATGCGTGTTATCTGCAAATTCCGATTTCATACCAGATTCTCGATTTTGTGCGGAATTATGCAGTTGCCAATGATATCGCTCCTTGGAATCCTGTCAAAAAAGAGGGATTCTTGCGCAACCTAATGATTCGAAACGCGGTTCATACCGACGATTTGATGGTGAATCTGGTTACCTATTCTGATGATTTGGAAATTTTATCTCCTTTGGTGGACGCGTTATTGGAGACATTTCCTCAAATCACAACCATCATCAATAACGTTAACGACACCCGGTCACCCACATCGATTGGTCGTTATGAGCATGTTTTGCATGGTCCGGGTTACATCACCGAATATATTGGAAAGTACAGTTTTCGCATCGAGGCGAACGCGTTTTTTCAGACCAACACCCTGCAAGCTGAAAAGCTCTACGAAACGGCTAAGACCTTTGCCGATATAAAGTCTGGTGATGTAGTTTATGATTTGTATTGTGGAGTCGGTTCACTAACCTTATTTGTATCCGAACTGGCCAAAACAGTGGTTGGGATCGAAATAAATGAGATTTCAGTGCAGAATGCGATTCAAAATAGAGATCGTAACAACGTTCCTCATTGCAAGTTCGAAGTTGGCGATATGAAGGATGTTTTCACCAAAGAAATCATCAAAAAGTATGGCAAACCAGATGTCATTATTACCGATCCGCCCCGCGCTGGAATGCACGGAGATGTGGTTGCACACCTGAATGAACTCGCCGTTGACCGCCTTGTGTACGTGAGTTGCAACACCGCAACCCTGTCGCGTGACCTCGAGTTACTAAGCGAATCGTATGAGGTACAAGCTGTTCAGCCAGTAGATATGTTCCCGCAAACCTACCACATCGAGGCCGTAGCGTCACTGAGGAGAAAGAGTCACACGACGTGAGTCGATCTTGATATCACACGCGTGAAAAGCTGAAATCAAGGCTAATGGGATTCCTCCGCCCGGATGTGTGCTTCCGCCCACTAACCAAAGGTTCTCGACATAAGGCGACCGGTTACGCGGACGTAAAAAGGCAGCTAACTTACTGTTAGATGAAGTTCCGTAAATACTACCTCGGTTTGATTTGTACTTCTGATAGAAATCGCGAGGTGTAATGGTTTCCTTAACTTTTATGGAATCGCGTAGACCCTTTAGTCCTCTGGATTCCAGTTTATCGATTACTAGTTTGATGAATCGGTCTTCAATCTCATCCCAGTTTTGTTTATCGGTGAGATACGGCGCATTTACGAGAATAAAAAGATTTGAACCGCCTTCAATTGCGTGGGATGAATCGCTGAACGACGTATTGGCAATGTAAATAGTGGGATCATCGGGCATCGTTTTTCGGGAAAAGATGTCGTTAAACTCTCGTTTATAATCGTCGCTGAAGTAGATGTTATGGTGAACCAGCTGTTCCCATTTTTTATTCGTGCCCAACATGATAACGAAACCCGAACAAGATGGCTCCGTGGTGTCGATCTGACGGCGTTTCGAAGGCGGAGTCGCATGGTGAGGCAACAGGTTCAGGTACGTCTCGTGAGCGTCGGCATTGGCTATCACTAAGTCGGCCATATAATATCGATCGAGCGTCGTTACTCCTTCTACCAAGTCGTCGTGTAAATCAATTCGACGCACCTCAGTATCAGTTTTTATCTTTACCCCCATCGATTGAGCCAATGCAAGTAAAGCCTCAGCTATTTTGTAGAGTCCGCCTTTTACGTAGAATCCACCCTGATTCATTTCAACGTGTGGAATCACATTTAACGTAGCGGGAGCTTTGTATGGCGAGGAGCCATTGTACGTGGCGAAACGCTTGAAAAATTGACGTAAATGACTCGATTTGAAGTGCTTATTCACCCGCTCGTTTACTGTGCGAAATGCGTCGATCTTAAAAACATCGGTTATTGGCAACTGAAATAGATCCCTGTACGACCGCAACGGATGAAATAAAAATACATCCGAAGTTATGTCGTAAAGTTGTTTTGAGTATGCCAGAAATGACGCGTAAGCCTCAACATCTTCGGGGGCGAACCGAGCTATTTCAGCTTGAGTTTTTGGGATGTCATCGAACGCGTCAAACTGAACTCCATCAGTGTAAAAATAACGGCAAACTGGCGATAACGGTACAAATTCAAGAAATTCGTTTATATCAGCGCCACAGTATTCGAAAAGTTGTTGAAGCAATCCGGGCATGGTTAGCAAGCTCGGACCCGTATCAAATCGGAAGCCTTCCTTTTTGTAAATGTTGAGCTTCCCTCCTATGGTGTCATTTTTTTCGAGAATGGTGACTTTACAACCATCTTTGGCGAGCAGGCACGCGGCGGCTAGTCCGGCAACGCCAGCGCCAATAACCACAACATTTCTATGCTTTTGATTTGGAGGAACCATCGATTTGGTATACATTTTGTAACATTTTGGTAGGCAGAGCTTTTAAACGACTCACTAAGTTGCAATCTTCTATGTCGAATACTGATTACAATAATATCTAATTCACGACCTAATAATCTAAATATATGCCGTTTCGTTTCAAAAAAAACGATCGTGGATTCTCGAATTTCACATTTCCATTATTACGCTCGCTTATTATAAATCCGACGCGTTGGGTATTCCGGCCTGAATTGGTGAATCCGGGGTATATGCCCACAACGGGACCCTGTTTTTTGTATGGAAACCACTCTAATTACGTGGATCCATTTTTGATGAATGTGTGGATGTATGATGAACCTACTGCCGGTGTAATGACGCGGGAACAGTTTCATAAACCAATCTCGGCTATTTCTATGGACAGCGTAGGCATTGTGCCAACCAGCAAGTATGTTCCTGAACCAATGGTTATTCGTTCGGTGATGAGTATGATTAATCAACGTCGGATGATTGTTATTTTTCCGGAGGGTGGTCGCCGTTGGGATGGTAAACCCAAACCCCTCATTGAAAGCACGTTAAAACTTTTCTATAAGATGAAAATCCCGGTACATCCGGTTCAATTACACGGATCGTATCTAACCTGGCCTCGTTGGGCAGACTTTCCTCGTTATGGCAAAACCGTGATTAGTTTTCAAAAACCCGTTCGAGCCGAAGACTTCTCAGAGTACGATTCATTTGCTCAACATTGTAAAGCTGCTATTGATTTCGATGAATACTCACCCGATATGCCCGAATGCTATCCCAAACACGCATATAAACCCGCCAGTGGAGTCGAACGCCTTCTGTATCGTTGTCCCTATACGGGCAAGGCTAACGGAGTTTTTAGTCTAGATGGGCACTCCACAGTATTCCGATTTACCAACGAAACCTACACCATGAGTGCCGATTCCCGCCTCATCGACAAGCACGGTGTTCGACATTCTCTTATCGATATTTACGATGAAATGTGCCAGCTACCCATGTTCAAAGATTCCAGCGATCTACTGTTAAGCGAATCATCATCTGCGCTATTATCACTTCAAAATGATAACACCTTGGTTAACACCGGTGATGCCTCGATCAGGCTCTATGAAAACGAGCTGATGTTTATTCAGAACTCGCAAACAGAAAAGATTCCAGTCAGTGACATACGATATGTTTCAATCGAACAGAATCATAAGCTCAGTCTAACACTAACAGATAAATCGTATCAGTTTTACATCAACGCAGGCAGTGCGTTGCAATGGCAACATTATTTAAAAAGATTGTTATCAGGCGAAAAACCGATTAAAAACGTGTAGTTATGCAATTGTGGGATTTACAATTATCAGTCGGTCAGTTTTTTATAGACTTCTCAGTGCTTGGTCTCTTGCTGTATATTGCGACTATTATTAGAGCGAAAGTCAAGTGGTTTGAAGTTAACCTCATCCCAGTTAACCTTATTGCAGGAATTATCGGACTTATCTTCGTCTTTGGCGGCCTGACATACGGTTTTATCGAAAGCAGCAGACTCGGGGCGTATGTGTATCACTTGCTGGCCTTGTTATTTATCGCCTTTGGATTGCGGTCGCCCAAACCGAAAACCGGACTAAGTTCATTTAAAATCGGCCTCATATTTATTATTACATATTTAGTTCAAGCCATTGTAGGACTATCACTTGCAATGTTACTCATATACACATTCATGCCCGACCTTTTTGCTGGAATTGGTCTTCTTCTGCCATTGTCATTTGGTATGAATCCGGGAATCGCATTTAGCATCGGTTATAGCTGGGAAGCACATGGCTTTACTGATGGAGGCACAGTCGGACTCGCATTCGCTGCCATTGGTTTCCTTGTTGCCTACTCAATCGGGATGATTATGGTTAAGCGTGGAGTGATGGCGGGTAAGGCGGCTTTGGTGTCATCAGATAACACAGATAACATGTCGGCAATTCTAGATCATCCACAGAGTTCGGGTTCGGGAAAACTTACAACTTCGTCTGATGCAATTGAATCGATGTCGCTGCATTGGGCATTAATCGGCCTTACGTATTTTCTAACGTTTCTGGTTCTAAAAGGAATATCATTCTTGATGAATGGGAATGGCTTATCGCATGAAATATCAACACTTTGGTCGTTTCATTTCGTGTTTGCGGCCATAGTATCCTTGTTTGTTCGCAAAATGATTGATTATTTCAATCAGGGTCATTGGATCGACGATACAACCATGACACGAACTGGAAATTTATTCATGGATTTTATGGTTGTGGCATCGATTTCTGCCATAACGTTGGCAGTTGTTACAGCGTATTGGTTGCCACTATTGCTGATGGGAATTACAAC
>JAIUMT010000153.1 GCA_022565415.1 Balneolales bacterium
GTGATTCGTTCTTTTGGAGTGTCAAAATCCAGGATTGCTCTTGGTCTTTCATTGAGTCGGTCTTGTATTTCCTGAATTAGCCAATCCGGAACCTTTCTAAAATCCGTTCCTTTCGGGAAATACTGACGCAATAATCCGTTTGTATTCTCATTGGTACCACGTTGCCAGGGACTATGTGGATCACAAAAATATACCTTGGCTTTGCTTAAACCTGTAATATTGCCGTGACTGCTCATTTCACTACCTTGATCATAGGTCATCGATTTGCGTAGGTGCTCGGGGAAGTTATTCATTTTATTGGCAAAACTTACCGTTACATAATCGCTGTCCTTGAAGTCCAGTGGCACGAGCAGGGTAAAGCGGGTGGTTCGTTCAACCAGGGTACCTAGAGCACTACTGTTGCGACTACCCATCATCAAGTCCCCCTCCCAATGGCCCGGAACCAATCGGCTTTCAATCTCTGGATCGCGATCATGGATGCTAACCATGTCCACAAAACGTGCTTTTTTGGCCGTTGTAGCAGGGGCTTGTCCTCGTTTAGGCTTCGCCTGCCGCAGTTCACGAACCAGCTGTTTCTTAAGTGCTCCGCGCGCATGGATATAAATATACGTGTAAATCGTTTCGTGACTGACCTGCATGTTGCGATCCTGTGGAAAGCGTTTCTTGAGTTCTCCGGCAATTTGCTGCGGGGACCATTGTAAGTTCAACTTTTCAAGCACCAATGTCCACAACGCTGGTGATTTGGTTAGTTTTTGATGTCCAAAGTGACGTTTACGGGCGCTGGAATCAGCCTTATGTTGAGCCGTATAGGCCGAATATGATGCCTCGGGACAGCTATTTCGCTTAATTTCCCGGCTAATCACGCTACGATGCCGAGCCAGTTGGTAAGCGATATGAGAAGGTTTATAACCTTGACTGAGCAGAACCATTATGCGTTCTCTGTCAATGGGGGTAAGTCTGTTGTGTGTTGCCATAGTTCGAGTTTAATCATTAAACCCAACTTGTTGCATTAAAAACTTGAGACCGCCAAGTCCTTTTTTTGTAGGTTTATCCAGTCCACCCTTCCAAGGCAGTGTTGGTAGTTCATCATTTGCCACCTTTTGGGCAATTTCGGGGTTTTCATCTCTTAATTTTCTGCCAACTTCCCAACAAATGATTAATCCGTGATCATTTTGACGCCACTTCTCTTCCCAGTTCAAGTTTTCCCTGATGGGTTCGAAAATACTTCTTTTTATCATGGTACTCATGTCAGTGCGATTTAAAATAGATATTTTGCGCATAACGGTTTGGCATTTGTGCGGCGTGGCGACCAATAAAGAATAGCAACAAACGCTAACCCGTCCGCACGAAATGCCTGTTATGCTTTTTGAGTTTAACAAAATCTTCTATCCATTTAAAATATTTGACATGAGTTAATTATTTTATTTCTAATTCAGTTTTAATTGCATAATAGATTAAGCATAATATGTAACCACAAACACCAAATACTAGCCCTATAAACAATGACTTAATCAAATTGATTTCAAATAAGAAAAGACTAATATAGGCGGGAATAAATGATGTTAAAAAACCTAGAATATTGGATGTATTTGAGACATTTTTAGGACCAATAATCAAATTGCATGTATTACATCGCCATTCACTAGTACTTGACATCAGTAATAGACGAGATTTCGGCTGCTTTGTTTTGCATTGTGGACAAGTCATAACATTTTTACTATAAAATGAAAAAATAAGATTATGGAAAACGGGATTACGACGAAAAGTAGTGTTTGATAAATAGTCTCGTTTTCATCCCTCAAAATGAATGGAGAAATAACTATAGGGAAAGCTGACAATACATTTTGGTACATAGCTAATTTACTATTCCCAATATATGGAATCAAGTTCATGTCGTGATAGTCGTTAATAGAAATCAAAACATGACTATCTTTTAACAAAATATAGTACAAAGTTATTAAACTTAGTAAAATCAAAGGTACAAGTGATATTACAATTGATTGCATTATTGCATGAGAATCTTTGTTCAGGTCTAATAACTCGGACGTAATTTTTATAATGATGAAAAAAACGACTATTTTTATCAATATGTACGATACACCAATAATAAATTCAATTATGAGTAAAGTGGTTATTAGATTTGGATTGTGAAACTCCGTTGAAATTTTGGCTAGTAAAGTCAGTCTTATGAGTCCATAAATTATCATGTAAAACAAAACTACTAAAATTGTAGCTATCTTGTTATTCATAAATAAGGGGATATATATATTTCTATTATAGTGCCAATAATTAATGATGAGATCACTACAATTGAGTACTTTTTCAACATTGGGTAGTTAAAGAATCTTATTGTAATATTCGAATCGTACAACTGGTTAAATACGTATACTCCCAAGCATAGTCCGATTTTCGCAGAATAAATAATAGCAACAATTTCAGGTATAGCATGAGGTATAAAGTTCCAAACTGTAACTAAATCACTTCTATAAATGAATGCGATAACGTTTCCAAAAACTAGTCCGTTGTAAAATGTATTTACTAACGTCATCAACCCCAATGACAAAAATCCAAGTATATTAATAACGCAAACCCAAAAGTTGTTAATTAATATTGATTGAAACGTAAGCTGACTTTCACTGAATACAACATCGTTACCAACAACTATCATTGTTGTCGTAACTCCCTTACTAATTAGCAACCCAACAGTTAAGCCCATAGCTAATACTGTGATTACTAAAATTGTGTTGAAATTCGTATTCATAATGAATTAAAGCCACTACAAAATGATGTTGCAGTGGCTTTAAAAGATACTGGTGACTAGAGACCCGCAGCAATTCCAACTGCAAAACCGACAGGACCGCCAAATACTGCCCCATAAATAGCACCCTGTGTTGCGCCGTGGATTGCTCCGAAAGCAGATAATGCCGCTATTTCGCCATTAGTTGCATCAGTTTGCTCTGCAACAACATAAGCGATTGCAACCCAAGCATTTGATTCGTTGATAGTTGCTTTATTTTCTAACGTTATTGTTGAAATAAGCCCAATAAATGCGATAAGTATGCAGGAAAGTTTTATTTTTTTCATTTTAACTCCGAAATTTAAAATCGATTTGTTATTTAATTATGACATTTTGAGTCACTATTTAAATAAAAGCTAATGAATAGATTTAGTAAATAACCATTTATTGGTATTATTATACTAATTCACTATGTAATCTAATTTCGTTAATCCCCCACTTAAATAGTGAGTTTCTCCCTCTTAAGCCAAGTTTTTTAGTTATATTTTTCTTGTGAACAATGGTAGTATTTTTAGAGATATAAAGAATTTCTCCAATTTCACTATTTGTATGTCCCTCAAGCACCAAATCCAACACTTGTACTTCTCTAACGCTCAATATCTTAAGTGCCTCAACATATTTGAAAGTATATTTTTTATTACTCGCCATAAAAACCCTCTTTTTTTTGATTATCATTAAAGTAGATTGCATAACGCCCCAACGTTAAGCTTCAATTATGACTACAGGTCTAATAGTTACAAGAGTTTTCAAAGCCGTAGTTGTGACAGGTTTCGGTAAAATATTTACAAACATTTACACTTACGCTAATAATACTTTAAGCATAACGGCCTTGCGTTTAAGCTGCAGGGCTATGGAGAGTGTGACAAATGCCAATGTAGTAAATTGCCTGAGAATTCCAAACAACGCATCGCAGAACCTGTCAGCTTGAAACGCTTGTTGACGATTTCAGTCCATATTGACCCACCCATTTCACTGGAAGTTGACCCACCTGTTTCAGTGTAAAGTGACCCACCTATTTCACTCGATACTGACCCACCCTCTCGGATCCTTGGTACCTTTGTTTTTTTCACAAAAAACGGAGGCATATGGCAGCAAAACCAATTACCATGAATCAGATTCGAATACTCTTACAGCAAGCCCGAAGCGGGCAATCTATACGGCAGATAGTCCGCGACACCGGGCTATCTCGCAATACCGTTCGTTCCTACCTACGACAAATTGAGCAAAGTGGCCATACATTTGCCCAGGCACTGGCTCTGGACGATGTAAGTTTGTCGGTAATTTGTAAACAACAAGATCCCTGCACACATACACACGTTGATGCACGCCATCATTCACTGCAACAATGGCTTCGTCTTCACGGAAAAGATCTTGGCAAGAACCATACTACCCGGCAGTTGCTCTGGGAAGAATATCGACAGGCTCATAGCGATGGGTATGGATATACCTGGTTTTGTCATCACATCAATACCTACTTGCAACAGCACGAGCTCACCGCTGTGCTTGAGCATAAGCCTGCACAGACCGTTATGTTCGACTTTGCCGGAGATACGTTGTGCTATTATGATCGGGATACCGACCAACCTGTGGCCACGCAAGTTTGGGTAGGTGTGTTACCGTCAACCAGCTTTATGCATGTAAAAGCGGCACATTCCCAGCGGCAAGAAGAGGTGGCCGAGCTTGTTCAGGATAGTTTTATGTACTTTGGCGGGGTCCCCCAACGGGCGTTATTTGATAATTTCCGCAGTGTCGTTAAACGAGCCGATCGTTATGAACCTACACTCCCCGAGCTCATGGAGAGTCTGTCGGTGCACTATCAGTGCACCTTTATGACCACACGCGTGCGAAAACCCCGCGATAAAGCTAGCGTAGAAAGTGCTGTCAACGTGGCCTATAAACGTATTTATGGCAAACTCCGCAATCAACGTTACTACAGCCTTACCGAGCTCAATGAGGGTATTGCTCAGGCGTTGGAAGAACTTAACGACCGTGCTTTTAAGGGGAAGACGGTATGTAGAAGGGAGCTGTTCGAGCGCTATGAGAAACCCTTGTTGGCTACCCTGCCCAGCACTGCCATGGTAGTGCGTCGACGAGCCGAAGTCAAAGTTCAGCGAAACTACCACGTGATACTGGGTCAGGATATGCATCAGTACAGTGTGCCCTGGCGTTATGCCGGTAAAAAAGTACGTCTATGCTGGACGAACCAAGATGTCGAGATCTATGCGGGCTTGAATCGCATTGCCATACATCAGCGCAATCCGCGACGCTTCGGCTATACCACGCTCAAAGAACATATGCCCCCGTCTCACCAGTCCATGCTGGAGCATCGTGGCTGGGATGGCGAATATTTTGTCAAAAAGGCGCGGGAAATTGGGCCGGCTACCGCTCAGGCCATTCAGCGTATATTGGCTGCTAAATCGTTTCCTGAACAAACCTACAAATCCTGTTTGGGCGTGTTAAAACTGGCAGATAAGTACACCGGGCAGCGACTCGAGGGCGTTTGCGTGATGGTCGAGCACGTACCCCGTGCAAGCTACCAGCTTATTAAAACGATGCTGGAAAAGAATCGGGATTTACACCACCATCGCGCCGACCCGAATCAGCCACTCACACCAGCGCACGCGAATATCCGCGGTTCGCATACCTATCAATAAAACCCAAAACAAAAGCTATGAACACACAAACAACACTCAATCAGCTTCACGAACTCAAACTGGCCGGAATGGCCAGAAGCTATGAGGCTATTCTAACCCTACCGATGCATCAGCATCCACAGGCCCATCAATTACTTGCCCAGCTTGGCCAGCACGAACTCGAGCACAAGCGCGCTCAGCGAACCGAGACCTATCTTCGTTTGAGTAAACTACGCTATGCCGCCAGTCTGGATCAGATAAACTGTAGCCCCGAGCGAAACCTGAACACCGACCAACTCGCCCAGCTTGCTGCATGTTCGTGGATCGATAAAGCCGAAAATGTACTCATCACCGGTGCTACAGGCTCAGGAAAAAGCTACCTGGCCTGTGCCATAGGACATCAAGCCTGCATGATGGGCTACAAAACGCAGTATTATAACATGAATCGCTTCATCGAACAGCTCAGTTTGGTGCGTTTGGATGGCTCGTTGTTAAAACTACTCAACCGCATTGAAAAAGTCCCTGTGCTCATTGTCGATGACTTTGGCTTGCAACCTATCACGGCACAAGTCCGGTTGGCACTGCTTCAGATTCTCGAGGACCGATATGCACGAAAGTCGACCATTATCGTCTCTCAATTACCCGTGAGTAATTGGTACGATTATCTAAAAGATGAGACCTTGGCCGATGCCATTCTCGACCGGCTCACCTCACGAGCAAACCGTATTGCACTCAGTGGAAAATCACTGCGAACAAAAGATTAACTTAATGCTATATTAAACCCATTGCATCCGTGAGGGGGGTGGGTCACTTTCCAGTGAAATGGGTGGGTCAATTTGAGTGAAATAGTCAGCTGTTATGTAACAGTAAGACTGAGGGAGTCGCGCAATAATATTTTTGAGCGTTTCGTTTATTTCGTTTATATTATGATGTATTCATGTAAATTATTTCAATTATGGCAACACTCGCAAAACCAAAGCAGCTTTCGGCCCAACAACGCTACGCTAGGAAAACCCTCAAATCATTGAAAAAAGAGCATTATTCAAAAGATTCGGTATCCCTGACGATTTCCGAAGATAGAGCGCCAATCCCCATGCCCTCTGATGCCGTGGAGTATTTGGAGCAAATTCTGGAATTCATGGCCAATGGGAAACCGGTCAAATTTATGCAAGATTCACAACCGCTTACAACCCAACAAGCGGCCGATTACATGAATGTTTCTCGCCCCCACATTGTAAAGTTGATGGAAACGGGTGTACTTCCTTTTACAAAAGTAGGAAAACACCGGCGAATTGACTTTAATGACCTGTATACTTACCACACTGCCCAAAAAGAACGAGCTCGGAAAGCGCTACAAAAACTAGCCGATTCTGCCCAAGAACTAGATATGGGTTACTAAGATGACAAAAATTGCCGTACTCGATGCCAATGTGCTGTATCCGGCACCTGTACGGGATATTTTCCTACACTTAGCCTCCGAAGGCTTGTACCAACCGAAATGGTCCGATACCATCCAACAGGAGTGGACACGTAGTTTGTTGGCAAAACGACCAACTCTCAAGAAGTCCAGTTTGACAAACATATGCAAATGGATGGAAATCGTTTTCCCGGATGCACAGACCCTCGAACACACCCTGCCGAAACCCCCCATAAACCTGCCCGATAAGGATGATGTTCACGTCGTTGAGACGGCAATACGTTCTGGAGCAAACTATATAATTACCTTTAATCTGAAAGATTTCCCCGCCAAGGAACTCGCAAAGTATGGTATAGAAGCAATCCATCCCGATGATTTTATCGGTATGCTTTTGGATGAATCCCCTGATGCCGTTCTAA
>JAIUMT010000154.1 GCA_022565415.1 Balneolales bacterium
AGTTTTATTAAAGTCGCACAAACGGGTTTCTGTAGGGTTCGAATCGAATGCGAATTGTAACACGGATCATATTATACCAAAACGAATCGTCGGCGCTAGCTGTGTTGAGGTTAATCAGGTTACTGTAAGTGTACATGGTTTCAACCTCCCAAAACTCGTTAAATCGGTAACCAGCCATTGCTTCGAGTTGGTATCGGAATGTGGGGTCGTTGGCGTCCTGCAGGTGCACTTGAAACTGTTGGACTCCCAATTCTGCCGCGATTCTGCCATAAAACTGAGTTTCTGTCGGATTCCAGCTCAGTTGTTGTGCAAATGTGCCGTATGTAAGCCATTCAGGTGAGAAATATCCCTGACCCAAAATAGTACGTTCGAAACTTCTGTAGTTGAATCTGATTCCAGGTCGGTAAGCGAATGAATTCAGATCGATGGTGTACCCGTACTCTGTTAAGAAGTCGACTCGGGCATTGTCGTCGCTAAGGAAAGCATATTCAACCCGACCAAAGATGGAGTGGGCGTTTCTCTCCCACACAGAACTTAATCCGAGTTCGTTGATGAAAATCCGGTTATTGATGAGCGTAGGTGTATCTGCCAGCCCGTATCGGTTATAAAACGCATTCGTGGTTAGATTCCGGAAACGGTACTGAGTAGAAAATCCGGCAGAAAAGCCCGTAAACGCGCCATCTCCGTCGGGGTAAAGGCTCGCGCCTAGTCCGCCTCGTAGGAGCCATCTGGCATCAATTTGATGAGCAACTGCTGCGCTTAGTGCGGTAGTTGAGCGTGAAATCTGTGCTGTCCGGCTCTCCGACTGTGTATAACTCCATCGAAATGATACATCGGTACCTGGGTGAACGCCTATCCGGGCGATTTGTCCGATGGTATGGATGTGGGTTCTGTCGGAATCCCACGGACGGGCATAGAAGCTTTCCAGACTCGGAGCGGCAGTTGTGTGAATAGCGGTGCGGGTTTGTAGGGCAAGTTCGTTATCAGGTGTTATTTGAAGTAGTTCTCCCGATGTTAACCATGCTCTGTTCACACGACCCTGCCATAAATATACCTGAGCTTTTAAAGCTCTCGCTGTTTCGTTGGAGGGTTCTTCTGCCAAAACTTTATCGATGTAATGGTGGGCTCTTCTGAACTCAGAATTCCAACTCAGCACACGGATTAAAGCAAAACTTACATCCAGATCGTCGGGCATATCTTCATGCATGGTGCGCAAATGGTTTCGGGCCTCTTTGTAGCGGCCGGTCCACCCTAGAAGTAGTCCGACACGGAAACGTGCTTCGTAATTATCCGGATTATCTTGATAAATTAGCCGATACGCTTTCAGGGCTTCCTCATGATTTTCCTGATCGAATAATGCACGGGCTTCTTCCTCACCTGGTATTTCATTTTGCTGCGCGTGTAGTAGTTGAGCAGATGCCGAAAATAGTATTAAAAAAGCCAATGCCCACTTTACGGTCATATTTGCTAAAGATTTCATCATAACTTATCTATCGAACGCTATAAATTGTGTTTGTTTCACCTTGGTTTCGGATCTTCCCGGCAGGAATCGGCGTTCCCGTAAACTAGCGGGTGCTTCGTAACCCGATTCAACGACCATTACATATAATTCACTTACAGGATTAATAACGCTTTCGAAATAGCCATCAGGTTGAATTGAAATCCTGAAATTATCAGCCATTGGCAAAATCCACCAGATATCAGTCTGACCATACACATTAACCATGTGTGCTTCGGGATTGAACCCGGGTGCACATCCGGTTAAATAGTAGAAATCATCCCGTTGAACCACGCTCGCGGTGATACGTTGATTGGGAGCTTCAGAGCAATTCAGCTCAGAGTTTGCCCGGCCTGCAACCCGGATGCTGAGTAAATCAGACCATCCGCCGACATGGCCGTCACTTGCACGGTTTCCGACCTGAAACTGGTAGGTTCCTTCGGTTAAATTCTGCACTCTGTTTCCGGTTTCCGAGGTGGAAATTTGTCGAAAAGGCACGGACTCCCCATCGCGGAAAATTCGAATCGTGTAGCGCTCTGATTCATTTTCATTCCATAACAGATTGAACCCGCGTAGCATGAATCCGGGCAAGAATGACGTATCGTCTTCCGGACTTCGAATAACCACGGAAGGTGGCATGTCGCTGAATTGTTGCTCGCCTGTCGAAAGTACGTGGGTTAATTTCCTGCCCGAATCGACACGAAGTGTACCACGAGTTTCGGTCCATATTGCTGGTCCGGCTGGCACTGAAAGTATATGATGCTCTGGTAACACAGAAATTTCCACCTCAGAATAGGGGTAATTTACGCGTTGAATGCTAGATGTACTTAGGTCTAATCGTCCCGATGAAATTACCAATCCGGTTGGTACGCGAGTATCTGAGTGACTCATACGATATCGGATGCTGCCATTTTCAATATTCCAGGTTGGGACTGTCTGACTTTCAGAAGCTTGTAAGGATCCGACGAAATTCTGACGAAGTTCGGCATAGCTTCTGTTTCCGACCCGAAGGAACACTTGCGAGCGGTTCAACGCCTGGATTTTACTGTTCAGGCGGATGGTGTCTCCGACCTGAATTGCAGTGTTTTGATTCGTGTAAACTGCTTCACCTACAATCCTTTGGACAACAATAGGCGCCGGTGTTTGCGATGAACTTCCGCCAAAAAATGGTATCCCCGGAGTGATGATAATCCACACCAAAAGTGCCACTAAACCAATTCCGAGAATGGCTAAAATTATGTATTCAATTCTATTCATAGAGTCTGTTCTTACGCGTTGTGAATATTCACATCTTTCAAATGTACGACATAGGGTTTAACGACGGCTTTGGTAAGTGCGCTGATGTTTCCCGTTTCACTGGCTCTGGAAAACTCAACGGCTGTGGTATGATCCTGCAAAATCCAGATACTTTCGTTTTCATAACGGTACGCCTCATTCACGAGTTTATCATAAAACAGATAATACGACACCGCTTTATCATCGCTTGGTAGATTTAATTTCCCAAGAGCCTTCTTGGTTGACTCCTTCAGAATTTCAAGATCGTTTTGATTCAATCTCTTGCGAAGAAATGATGTTCTGAAAAAACGGCGATTCAAAAACCGATGGGATAAATCGGCCAGAATCGGATCTTTAGCTTCCTGCCAATACTTAATACTCAACAATACATCATTATCGTCGATATGCAGGTAATGATGGATGATTGTGTTGGTAAGTCCGCGTTTAGCAGAAGGATTTTCCCTCAAGAAATACTCAAGTGAGGGGGATGGAATAAAAACATTCTGCCCCTCATGCAAAATATCCCTCACCCGATGAAATATAGCTTCAAGAAGCTTGTCGCCACTGAGGACCGTTTTATGCTGATAAACCTGCATGTACATCAATCTGCGGGCAGTTATGTAATTCTCAATAGCATAAATTCCCTTATGCTCGATGACCACATTCCCCTGAAATATGCGCATGGTCTTAATAATACGATCGATGCCTACTGAGCCTTCAGTTACCCCAGTGTGCACGCTGTCGCGCTTGAGGTAGTCGAGGCGGTCCATGTCCAGCTGTGATGATATTAGCTGATGCAGGAAGGTTTTAGGATACTGGCCTGTGAAAATGTCGATGGCCGTGGTGAGTGCTCCATCGAACTCCTCATTCAACTTGCGCATAAGTGCGAGGGTCATCATTTCATGATGAAAATCCCGAACGATCGTATTCTCAAGCGTGTGAGAGAATGGGCCATGACCAATATCATGTAGCAAAATGCCGATTAACACCGCTTCGTGTTCGGCACGCGTAATGGTCGTATTCTTTTCTTTCAGGCTGTGTATGACCCGTTGCATGAGTCCGAGCGCGCCAATAGCATGCGAAAAGCGAGAGTGCTCCGCTCCGGGGAATACGGTATAGCCAATACCAAGCTGACGGATACGGCGCAAGCGCTGTACGTAGGCATGATCTACCAATTTTAGTACAATACCCTTCGGAATCGTTATAAATCCGTGTATTGGATCGGTGAAAATTTTATATAAAATACTTTTATCCATAGGTATTTACGTTGTTGGCCAATATACACTTTTCTTTGGCTATTATGGGCTAACCTTAGTACTATTTAAGCTCACAGTGCTCAATTTCGAGCTTCTTAAGATAATTCTAATCTACATTTAACTGGTTACCATGACCCTTAGCAAAGACGCGTTTACATTTCTCGAAAAATTACTGATTACGCCAAGTCCGACAGGATATGAGCAAGCTGGACAAAAAGTTTGGATAGATTACATCCGAAAGCACTCTGATGATGTTATAACGGATGCGTATGGCTCTGCAGCGGCTCGCCTGGATGTAAACTCGGATGCAATTACGGTTATGTTGGAGGCACATTGCGACGAAATTGGGATGGTGGTGCAACACATTGATGACCATGGTTTTGTTTGGGTTCAGCGAATTGGTGGTAGTGACCCCACCATCGCACGTGCCAGAAGAGTATTCATACACAGCAACAGCGGACTGGTAAGCGGAATTATCGGTCATACAGCCATTCACCTGCAAGACCGCGACAACAACAAACCCTTTGCCTGGAAAGATCTATTCATCGACATCGGTGCAAATTCTCGCGAAGAAGCTCAGAATATGATTCAGGTGGGCGATCCAATCACATACGCTGATGATTTCGAGTTTTTGAACGAAGATCTTATTGCCGGGCGCGCCATGGACAACAGAATAGGTGGATTCATCATCGCTCAGGTGTTTAAGAAGCTCTGTGAGCGACGTTCCGACCTCAAGGTTAATGTTATCGCACTGAATGCCGTTCAGGAGGAGATAGGCGGTTTTGGAGCCCGTATGATGAGTTACCGTCTAATGCCTGATGTTGCCCTGGTAACCGACGTTACGCATGCAACAGACACACCGGGAATCAATCAGAATGAACACGGACGAGTACTACTCGGAGGCGGACCTTCCATTACTCACGGGTCGTCGAGTCATCCGGTTGTGGTAGAACGGCTCACAAATGTGGCTAAATCAAACGAAATTCCCGTTCAGCACGAAGCAAGCAGCGTGCGTACGGGAACCGATACCGATAGCATATTCTTCACACGACAGGGAATACCAAGTGCTCTGGTAAGTTTACCGTTACGTTACATGCATTCACCTGTGGAAACGGGGTCGTTGCAAGATGTGCAAAAGCTGGTAGATCTGATGACGGCCTTCGTTCTGGATATTAAACCAAACGATACGTTTTCAGTTCTAAAATGAAAAGCAAAAAAAAAGCCACAGGATAGTGGCTTTTTTTAAATAGGAACTGTAGAAAGAAAACTTAGTCGTTTTTCTTGTCTTGGATTTCTACGCGAACTTCCTGAGCTACTTTCTTTAATTCTTGTAAGGTCTTGCGAGCACGGGTGCCGGCTGTTTTGTTGCCTTTGCTGTAGAATTTGTCCATATCACCTTCCAGGGAATCAACTAGACTTTTTATTTCTGCAAATCGACTCATATTAAACTCCAATATATTATTGTTAAGGTACATTAAACTGTCTAGCATGAAAAAATGATATCATGCATTGCGTTGAAGCTACTTAAAGGATGCGGCTGTGTCAAGCGCTTGGATCAAATTTTAATGAAAAAAAACCGTTATTATCGCATTTAAAGCCGATTATAAGAGTTATGTGCTCTGTTTTCTTACTTTCTCATTCTGATTTCAGCAATTTCAGAGAAGGTGTTTAACTTGTTGTTATGTAATGGCTTAGATAGCTTGAATTCTATGGCGTAACTCTTGAACTCAGCCGGTATTTTGTCTGAATATTCCGATTCGCTTATTTCATTAAAAAAAACGTAATCAGTAGCAGATTTTTGTGCATTTATGATCAGTTGGTCGGCCGATTCCGTTGAAAAGACATAGTTCGAACTAACTTTCAGCGTATTATTTAGTGCCTCAATGAGTTCAGGCAATCCAATCACATCTTTCGATTTCCCATCAGCACCCTCAATTAGGTTTGAAACAACAGCTATTGTTCCGTCAGGAAGTTGGTTCAGAAAATCGGCATTTACCTTCAGGGATTGATCTGCCCGGCGTTTAATAGTTCCCCTCTGAAAACCATTTATCCCTATGCACGCGAGTCCATAATCTGCAAAAAAGCTGATTAATCGATGGTTCAAGTCCTGAATACTTCGAATTTGGGCATCTTCGCGCATCATTCCGGTCTGAATCAGCCGTTCTGTGTAGGCGCTGTCTCCATGGACAATAATCGCCTTGTGCACCTCAAACTGCTTCACCGCCTCAGCAAACATTTTCAGAAACAGAGGATTGTCTAAATTATCGTAATCAATTGCGGCTACGTACATAAATAATATCAGTCAATTATCGAATTTCCATTGAAAAAAGCCGGAAGCAATTCTGCCGCTGTGTGTTCGGATGTGGTGCCATCAGGATGATACAGGTAGATTTTCTTGTAGGGGAGGTGTTCTACTAAAACCTGCCGGCAAGCCCCACACGGACTAATGAAATCGCCTTTTGGTGCAAAAATGTGTATCGAATGAAAGTCACGATATCCCAGTGATATCGCTTTTGCAATGGCTGTTCGTTCGGCGCATAGGCCGAGCTGCCAATCAGTGAGTTCAATGTTTACACCGTGCAGAAACCGCCCGGGCTCAACCTCCAGCAAACTCGAAACCGGAAAGTTGCTTTCTGCAATCTGGCAGAATTGTTGTAGGTCTATCAAATGCTTGCGAACATCTTGAGGAAGTTCGGTTAAATTTGTACCCAAAGGTTGATTCGGAATTTCGGCTATGTACTCAACTGTAAGATTGTAAGTGTCAATCCAAATCTGAGGTACGCTTTGCTCCGATTCTGCGGGAATGTAAAGAATTTCAGGTTTATCTCCCTCAGATAGACAAGAAAAGATCGCTGACTGAAACTCAGATATCGTTAGCGGAAAAGATGCATTCTCAACTTTAACGCCGGGATATAGTTTTCCGGAGGTACTTAAAACGGCACACATTTCTGCGTTTCCCGAGTACCTGTTGTAGGTGTGAGTTGCTATGTTTTTCCAGGTTATCATTCGATATAACTGCTAAATACGACGTCGGATATTGCTGCGCGAACCCTTGATATGCGACCAGATTGATCGCGATACGGGTAGGTTCTGTTGGTAAGCAAAATTACGGCTGTTTTCGTTTCCGGATCAATCCAGAAACTTGTTCCGGTAAATCCGAGGTGACCAAATGTTTTGTCGCCCGAATGCTGACCAGCGCTCGTGAATCCTTCC
>JAIUMT010000155.1 GCA_022565415.1 Balneolales bacterium
AGTCCGCCAAGCGTTTCGTATTCATCGTTATCGGATGTCAATTCGACTCCAAGAATATCAGCCATATCGTCTAAGTCAATCTTCGCATCAAAAATGTACTCGCCATTCTTGCGACGAGTGAAAAGCGCTTCATGACCGCCATATTCGTCGTTTATCTCGCCAACAATTTCTTCCAGGATGTCATCTAACGATACAATTCCGTCGGTGCCACCATATTCATCAACAACAATTGCGATGTGAGTTTTCTCGTTCTGAAAATCTCGTAAGAGATCGTCTAGTTTTTTTGATGGCGGAATAAAAAGCGCTCTTCGGGCAATACTTTTCCAGTTTATAATCTGCTCAGGCGACGGATTATCAATAAATGGTAGTAAATCTTTGGAATAAACTACGCCGATAATGTGATCCAGATCGTTCTCGTACAATGGCATTCTGGAAATACCTTTGTCTCGAATTAGAGCCAGCACGTCGGCATAAGAATCGTCGGTTGAAATCGCGATTATGTTGACTCTGGATGTCATGATTTCGCGGGCAGTGGTGTTGCTGAACTCGATTACGTTTTCGATAATTTCCCGCTCATCACCATGAATTGATCCCTGTAATTCGCCCACTTCTGCAATAGTACGCAGATCGTCGCTTGAAATACTATCAGCTGGTCGCGGCAGGCGACTTTCCAATCTTTTTGCTGAGGTCGCAAGAATTACAGCTAGTGGCTTGAAGATTACAAACGACAAATAGATAAAACTGCTAAATGCTCTTGCCACTTTAATTGAATGATTCAGGGCGAGAATTTTAGGAGTGATTTCGGCTAGAATTACAATTAGAAATGTAAGAATTACGATTTCAACACCGTAAACGATGTAATCTGGCACCGTAAACAAGAATAGTAACTGACTGGTAATAACAGCTGCGATCACAGCAGTTACTATATTAGCCACAGTATTTCCGATAAGAATAGTAGATAGCAATCTTCTCGGACTTTCCAGCATGAACAAAATTCGCTGAAGTGACTTATCAGTTTTAGCAAACTCGGCATCTTCGGGTGACATATTGCCGCTTAAGGAGAAAACTGCGACCTCCGAACTAGAGTAAATAGCCGAAAACACCAAGCCTAGTACAGCAACACCCAGGAGTGTTAGTAACCGGGGCACGTTGAGTGATTCATTGGCTACAGTTGTAGCAATCTGCAGGGATTCAGTTTCGCTTAGAACTGTTAAAAGAAATGGTTCCAATTACTAAAATTATGTTCAGCTTGGTGATACGTAGAATGTATACAGGCGTTATTTGTCAATATCACAAAATAAGAAAAGATCGGGACAATGTATTGCACTATCCCGATCACTTAAACTGAATTTAATTTAAGTAAACCATCAAAATGGCAGGTCATCGTCGTCTGCGCCACTACTGAAATCTGGTTCATTGCTCGCTGCAGGTTGCGGACGGCCTCCACCTTGCGATGATGCTCCTCCTCCCCCTGCACCGGAAGCTCCATCAGTGCGAGAATCCAATAGCTGGACCGTTAAAGCCTTAACTTCGGTTGTGTAACGTTTTTGTCCGTCGCGATCTTCCCAGGCTCTGGGCTGAATCGGCCCTTCAACATAAATTTGACTACCCAGTTTAGCATATTGTTGCAAGAGTTCAGCAAGGCGTCCCCATGCAACCACACGGTGCCATTCGGTCGATTCCTGCAACTCACCATTGGCATCTTTATACTTTTCTGAAGTAGCCAGACTAAGTGTAGCTACTGCTGTATTCGATTGTGTATAACGTACTTCCGGATCGGCACCAAGACGGCCAATCAACATTGCTTTATTTAAATTTCCCATACTCTGTCGTTGTTGTGAATGTTTCCTTCCATATAAACATAGAGAGAGTTCAGCTCAAAACCTTACAAAAACTGAACAAATTTCACGGTAAAAGTTTGAACCATATCGTTGAAATCATGTCCGAAATCAAATCTGTATCTATGTATTCTGAGCTTTAAACCGTACTTTAGCCAAAGAAATTTCAACTAATTTAATCGTATCTCAAGCATGAAAATTTACACCAAAACAGGTGACCAAGGTGAAACTTCTCTATTCGGTGGAGGTCGCGTTTCCAAATCTGCCAATCGCATCGAAGCTTATGGAACCGTTGATGAATTAAATTCAATTCTCGGACTAGCCCGCTCCAGTACACTTACCCAAAAAATTGACGGCATGCTTCATCAGATTCAGCAGGATTTATTCGTCCTCGGAGCAGATCTCGCAACACCTGAAAATGCCAAAGTTTCCATCAAACGAATCGAACTCGAACATTATCTCCAACTCGAAAACTGGATAGATGAGCTAGAGCAAGACGTTGAGCCATTGCGTTTTTTCATCCTACCAGGCGGATCTGCCGGCGCCTCTACCCTTCACGTGGCCCGAACCGTTTGCCGACGTGCCGAGCGCAGAGTTATTACAGCCAAAGAAAACGATCCCATTTCCAACGATTGCTTGATTTATCTGAATCGATTGTCTGATTTACTCTTCGTGATGTCCCGTTACGAGAACTCAAAGTCTGGAATTTCCGAATCGAAATGGAAGGCATGATTTTTTAAACTATGGCTCTATCAAATAACGCGAAACAGTACATACGAAAGCATAAGTCGTCAAAATCGATAAAAGAACTTGCCAAATCGGTAAACCTCAGCGAAGACGAAGTTCGTGACTTTATTAAATCAGACACCCAAAAACCGGAATCTTCTGCAAAATCCGAGTTGTCTCCGAAACGGAAAATTCTCTTTACAGTAATCGCGCTCAGTATTCCTATTGTGTTTTTCGCCGTTTTTGAGCTCACTTTGCGCGTAACCGACTACCGGGGCGACAACAGTTTATTCATTCAACTCAGTCAGGATGATGGCAAATACTCTATTACCAATCCGAATTTTGCCACGCGCTACTTCTTCTACACCACCGTTGTTCCGAATCCTCCACTCGAACTTTTCCTAACCGAGAAACCCGAGAACGGATTTCGTGTTTTTGTGATGGGTGAATCATCCGCAGCCGGATATCCCTACGGATTCAACGGCGTGCCCGGACGTGTTATCCGCGATGCCCTCCAAGACGCCATGCCCCAGTCGCATGTGGAGGTTATCACCGTGGCAACATCAGCCATAAATTCCTATACATTATACGATCAGGTTGACGAAATCCTGGACCAAAAGCCCGATGCAATTCTTATCTACACGGGTCATAATGAGTTTTATGGCGCTTTGGGAGCTGGATCGAACGAAAGTTTGGGGAATTTTCCCGGATTTGTTCGCTTCTACCTGAAAATCCAGCGGTTCAAAACGTTTTTATTCGTGCGTGACCAAATTACCGGATTCACCAAGTGGATGGCATCCCGAAATCAACCGCAGAGCAACGGTGGACTTAACACGCTGATGCAGCAAGTGGTTCGCGACCAGGCAATTACGCTCGACTCTCCTGTCTACGAGCTTGGGAAACGCCAGTTTGAAAGCAATATGAATCAGATTCTGAACGCTTTTGACCGGGCAGATATCCCTGTTTTTATCGGAAGTTTGGCCAGTAACTTACGCGACCACGCCCCTTTCGAGTCCATCGAAACCGAAAACCATCCCGCCGCTGATGAAGTTTTCGATCAAGCCCAACAGCACTGGAATGATGGAGACTTTGATTCGGCCAAAATCTTGTATCAGCAGGCCCGCGATCTCGACGCACTCAAATTCCGGGCTACGGGTGAGTTCAACACCATCATCAAACGACTCGCAGAGCGCGAAAACGTGTACTATGTTCCGGTAAAAGAGCACCTGTCTGATATTGCCGAAAATGGCATAATTGGCTTTGATTTAATGCTTGAACACCTCCATCCTAACGACAGAGGATATTTTGAACTGGCCTGGCGCTTTTTCGAGTCGATAGACGAAACCAATTTCGTCGGACATGAGGCAGATCGCTCCAAAATCCATCCGAAAGAGCATTACTACGAAGGAATGCACCTCACAGAACTGGATCATTTCGTAATTAAACATCGATTGCATGTACTCACGCGGAGTTGGCCATTCGAGCGCGAAGGTCGCCGAGATGTTTACAGAGATTATGTGTTTGAGGGCCGAATTGACTCCCTCGCTTTTGAAATTGTGAGTAATCAGAAACGTTGGGATGTGGCGAAGGTCGAGCTTGGAGACTACTATTTGCGCCGTGGAGAGTTGGACAACATGCTGGCTGAGTATCGCGGACTCATGCGAGATCAGCCCTATAATGAATCTCCTTTTCTAATTGCAGCCCAACAATTACTCGACCGAAACCGGCTAGAAGAAGCATACCCGTATTTAAGGCACGCTCATAACATCGATCCCTCGGCATTTACATTCAAAATGATTGGCGCAATTTATGTGAATCAGGGTGAGTTTGCCAGAGGCATCAATTATCTGGAATCTTCGTTAGAACGGTCGCCGCGAGATGGTCAGGCAATGTTCAACCTATCGGGTGCTTACGGACAAATGGGCGAAATCGAAAAAGCACTCGAAATAGTTAACGAATTGGTATCTTTTCAACCAAGTTTCCCTGGTGCAATGAGCTGGAAAGCCCAGTTGGAAGCGATTCAGAACCGTCGCCAATAAATATTCATTCAAATTTGGTACAAAAATGGCTTTAATGATTTCAGTCTCGGGAATTCGAGGCATATTTGGGGAAGATCTTAATCCGGAAAATCTTGCGCGCTACGCTGCCGCATACGGAACATGGGCAAAGGGCGGAATAATCGTTTTGGGACGGGATTCTCGCGTTACTGGCGAGCTTTGCGAGCGGGTCATCACCGCGGCGTTACAATCTGTTGGATGCGACGTTATTAATGTGGGCATTGTTCCTACTCCTACCGTTGCGATGGGCGTACTCAGACATGAAGCCGCTGGCGGAATCGTGATTTCAGCGAGCCATAATCCGGCCCAATGGAACGCGCTCAAATTATTAAACAGCAAGTCTGAGTTCCTGGATGCGTCTGAGGGAGGTGCTGTTATGGCGATTGCCAATGGTGAAGCCGGACCAGCCTACGTGAGTTACGACAAAATTGGCACTGTTTCTGAGGACAATGATTTAAGTCAGTGGCACATCGACAAAGTGTTGGACCTCCCTTACATCGACGCCGACATCATCAAAAAAGCCGGATTCTCTGTAGCTGTTGATGCGGTTAACGGTGCCGGTGGAGTAATTGTGCCCGAATTACTTCGTCAGTTAGGCGTAAAAACAATCGACGAACTGTACTGTGAACCGAACGGACTTTTTCCGCATAATCCGGAGCCCTTACCCGAGCACCTTGGTGAAATTTGTGCGTTGGTGAAAGAGAAGAAAAATGACTTGGGAATCGTGGTTGACCCCGATGTCGATCGATTGGCATTGGTTGATGAAACCGGCAAGCTAATTGGAGAAGAATACACGCTCGCCGCAGCGATTGATTTTCGCTTAGAGAAGAATAAAGGTCCGATAGCGGTGAATTTATCCTCTTCGCGAATCGGTGATGATATTGCCAAGAAACACGGCGTCGAGTGTCATCGCTCAGCTGTTGGCGAAATCAACGTGGTAAAAAAAATGCAGGAAGTCGGTGCGATAATTGGAGGTGAAGGAAACGGTGGAGTAATTAACCCGGATTTGCACGCCGGTCGGGATGCCCTGGTTGGCATCGCCATGATATTGCAAATGCTCGCAGAGCGTAAAATCACCCTCGGGGCCTACAGAAATTCCCTTCCGAACTACCATATTCTGAAATCAAAAGTCGAATTGGGATCGGTGAATGCCGACGAAGTGCTTCGAAAAGTTGCCGAGATTTATGCCGACGAAAAGATATCCACCATCGATGGCGTAAAAATAGATTTTGAAGAAGGATGGGTTCATTTACGTAAATCCAATACTGAACCTATTATTCGCGTATATTCTGAGGCGCTTTCGGCTGAAAAAGCCAAGTCTCTCGCTGAACCAGTAATGGAACAACTCCGATAACTCGACTAAATTATTATGATTAATTCAATGACCGGTTTCGGTCGTGGTGAAGTATCCAAAGACAGAACTACTATTACAACCGAAATTCGATCGGTTAACAACCGGTTTTGTGAGGTTTCACTCAAATTACCTCAACAAATTCAAAACCTTGAAAATGAGGTGCGGGAGTACATTCAGCGCAATGTAAGTCGTGGCAAGTTACATGTTATGATTCGTATCGACGAGCCTGTGGAAGCGACTGCGAAGTTGCATTTCGACCGGGATACTGCCCAACAGTACATCAGCATGCTCGAAGAATTGCGTTATATGTTGCGAATCGAAGAGCCATTGAATCTGGACCATGTTCTGAGTAATCCCAATATTTTCAAGTTAGCTGATGATCAGCTCGAGCGAATTGACCGTCTGCGGCCGCTTATTATTAAGTCGGTGGCAAATGCGATTGAAGAGCTCAAGAAAATGCGAATGCAGGAAGGTTCTCACCTCAAAGCCGATTTCGACAAGCGATTGGATACCATTGACTCGGTTGTGAAGGTTATTGCGGATTACGCCAAAGAACGCGTTCCGGAAGCACGTGCTAAAATGCACGAGCGTGTATCTGCTTTGCTTGAATCGGATAGTTTTGACAAAGATCGACTAGAGCTGGAAATCGCCATCTTGGCCGATAAACTGGACATCACCGAGGAGTTGGTACGTTTGGAATCCCACACGCACTTTTTTCGTGAGGCCATGAATAATGATGAATCTGTGGGACGAAAACTCAACTTCCTGATTCAGGAAATGCACCGTGAAATCAACACCATCGGATCTAAAGCTAGTCATTCCGGGATATCTCACCATGTTGTAGACCTCAAAGAATCTCTCGAAATCATACGGGAACAGGTTCAGAACATCGAGTAATATGCGTGGCAAAATCATAATTCTGACAGCGCCGAGTGGCAGTGGGAAGTCAACTTTAGCCAATCGGCTGCTGCAGGAATTTCCTACTATACGTTTTTCTGTTTCTGATACTACCCGCCAAGCTCGAAAATGCGAAAAACATGTAGTTAATTACTTTTTCATTAGCAAAGAAGATTTTCTTGAAAAAATCGATCAAGGTGAATTTGTGGAATATGAAGAATTTTATGGTGGCACGATGTATGGCACGCTAAAGTCTCATGTTGAACAAGAGCTTAATTCTGGGTATTTTATCTTGCTTGACGTAGAGGTTAAA
>JAIUMT010000156.1 GCA_022565415.1 Balneolales bacterium
TGCGTTTTATTGTAGTCGCCGGCAGGTTTGTTGATGTCTTTTAGAACAATTTCGTGGTCGTCGGGGTGTATAAATTCAAGTGCCCCATGTGATAGAAGTTCTGCCTCAGTAAAGCCATAGATATTTAAAGAAGAGGGACTTACATACTTATATCTGCCATCTAGGTGATGCACGCTTACAACATCATCAATATTTTCGAGATAGAGTTTGAGCAACTCATTTATTCGATCTGCTTTCTTCCGGGTTTCGCGAAGTTCCTGCCTGCTTTGTGCGTTCTTGAGCTCTTTGCGAACTGCTACTGGAAGCCGGCGGAGGTTGTCTTTCATGACATAGTCCCGGGCGCCGAATTGCATGGCCTTCAGAACCTGTTCTTCAACCATTGTGCCGGAAACTACGATAATTGAAGCATCCGGATTGTGAGAAATAATGGTTTGTAGGAAATGTTCTATGAAATAGCCTGGGATATCGTAATCAACAATGAAAATATCGTACTCAATTTTATCGAGGTGCGAAACGAGATCTTCCACGGTTTGGACCCGCGCTTCTTGAAAATGGATTTCATCAGAGCGTAGTTTCATCTTCATCAGAAGATGATCGTCGGGGTTGTCCTCAATAAATAGTATGGAGATCTTTTTGTTGTCTGTCATGCCTCGCCAACGGTAAAATTGAATTATCGAGTAGGCCCATACTCTCGTTTTAGAGTATTAAGTAGAAATGAAACGACTAAATAACCCCAATATTTAAAAATAAATATAGGGAAAAGATTCTAAAATCTTAGATATCAATGAACTAGTGAATGCAGGAATTATCCAAAGAGAAGATTCTATTAGTTAGTAGTTGAAACTTTTCTGAAGCTTGAGGGGGTTTCGCCGGTAATTTTCTTAAATGTTCTGTTGAAATCGGTTACGGAGTTGAATCCGGTATCGAAAGCGATGTGAGTCATGGTATAGTTCGATTCAAGCAACATGTTTTTGGCTTTTTCAATGCGTACCCGGGCGACATATTCTGAGAAGTTCATGTCGGTAGCCTTTTTGAATACCCTGCAGAAATGGCTGGCACTCATGTTGGCAACTGAGGCAACTTGGTCGAGGGAAATCCGTTCGTCACTATTTTCGCGTATAAATTCACGTGATTTTCGGATGGAATCTGGCTCTGACATTTCAGGAATAACTGATATTCGCGCTGCCAATTCAGAAATATGCCGGGCAAAGATTTCCAGCATTTTAATGACCGCTTCGTACTGTTTGGGTGAAAGAACTGGGCCACTCTCCAATAGCATTTCAAGTTGATTCTTGTCGAGCTTGATGCCCCAATCCAGGAGTTGTTTCGTGGATTTATCTAGTTTGCCGTTAGTGGGTTTTTCGAGGAGTACTTCACCGGTTTGAAGGTAACCAAAAATTTCTTTATTAATTTTGATCGGTACTGCAGCTACATGAATTCCGGCAAAGCAGACTTGTTTTAGGATTTCTTGCTTGTCGGGGTGCTGTTGTCCGAGGTGCATGCACGTTTTACAACTGTCGTTGTGCTTACGCATGAAGGCACAGAATTCATGTTCATTATCGATCACTTCCGGAATGATTTTGTCGGGATCGGTAGAGCGCAGGAATAGTGGAAGCTTGGTTACTTCCGCGTAAGCCTGTTCGTACTCTTTAAAGACATCGGTTTCGCGAATTTCATCGAGGAGTCGGTCGAGAGCTTTCTGTTCCATAAACGGTTATTTCTTGTTGCATGCTCACTATATTATTCTACGACCGTTTTGTATAGTAAAACCGGAAATAGCAAATAGTTATCAGTGTGTAAATTCTGAATATTTAACGGTATACAATAATACGATTGTTAGGGCTAAAAATCTTGAAAATATTTATATTTGGTAGTCAGAAAAGCGCTTCCCTGTATATTTATTTTTGATTTCAGTGGGGTCGTTTTCGTGTTAAAGATTTATCCACTAATGTTTGAGAGATGCCTAAGCAACAAGATGCCGTTATAGCCTCGATTCCAAGCCATTTGCGACAGTTCGCCGTACATCAGCACTATGATGAGTACACCCCTCAAGATCAGGCCGTCTGGCGGTATGTTATGAGGAGGAATCTTGCATATTTGAGGAATGTGGCGCACCCCGCGTATATCTCGGGATTGGACAAAACGGGCATCAGCCTGGAGTACATTCCTGATATTGACGACATGAATGAGCGACTAGGGAAAATTGGCTGGAGAGCAGTTGTTGTTGACGGATTTGTTCCACCTGCCGCATTTATGGAGTTTCAGCAACATAAAATTCTGGTGATTTCAGCTGAAATCCGCAACATTAAGAATATCCTTTATACTCCGGCACCTGATATCATTCATGAAGCCGCAGGTCATGCACCAATTATTGCCGATGATGTTTATGCAACCTATTTACAGCGAATAGGGGAGTATGGAGCGAAATCGGTGTTTTCTAAGCTAGATTATGAGCTTTACGAAGCGATACGTCAGCTTTCAATTATTAAAGAGTATCCCGATGCTACACCAGAAGAGATTGAGTTGGCTGAAAAAGAACTAGAAGAGAAGGTCGCAGCGAATAAAATACCCTCCGAATCGGCTTTTTTGGCTCGCTTACATTGGTGGACCGTAGAGTACGGACTCGTAGGCACCCCCGAAGATTTTCAAATCTATGGTGCTGGAATTCTTTCATCGGTTGGTGAAAGTGAGGCATGTATGGATGCATCTGTTAAGAAGATACCTCTTTCGGTCGATACTGCTAAAGTCGATTATGACATCACCAAGATGCAACCTCAACTTTTTGTTGCTAAATCATTTGAGCATTTACTCGAGGTTCTGGAAGAATTTGCCGATACCATGTGTTTCAGAAAAGGCGGTGTGGATTCTGTGAAGCAGGTGATGGCATCCGAAAACATTGGAACGGTAGTCTTTGATTCAGGTATACAGTTATCGGGCATAATTTCTGAGTTCGTTCATGATGAAAATGGTCGTGTCGATTTCATTCGCACGTCGGGTGAGACAGCGCTGGCTTACAACGATATTCAGGTCGACGGACACGGAATCGAGTACCATCGCGACGGATATAGTTCTCCTGTTGGAAAACTTCAGGGTGTAGGCAAGCCCATTCACGAAATGACCGATAAAGAGTTGTTTGATGTAGGTATTAGTGAAAATTCGAATGCTTCATTGGTGTTTGAGTCCGGTTACAGGGTTAGTGGTAATGTTGAAGCTGTTATCCGAAAGGATGGCAACGTTGTGTTGGTTTCATTCGGAAACTGTTCGGTAGCGGATCCTCAAGGAGCCGAAATTTTTAATCCAGAGTGGGGCACTTTCGACATGCTAGTCGGAACTGAGGTCGTTTCTGCTTTTTCCGGTAGTGCCGACAAAACCAAGTTTGATGTATATCCACCAAAATCGACGAAGAAGGCTATTAAGGTCACGTATACAGACAAACAAAAGGCATTATTTGCACTTTACCGTGAGGTCGACGATTTCAGAACGAATGCCCAGGCATGTACGATGGATTCTTTCAGGCGAGTATGTCGACATTTAAGTGAATCGTACCCTGATGTTTGGTTAATCCGTTTGGAACTGCTCGAACTTGCTAAACAATTGAACTGGCAAGAAGAGGAATCGAGTTTGCAATCCGAGTTAGCCGATATTGCCCAAAAAAGCACAGATACGGCCGATTTGATTCATGCTGGGTTGTCGTTTATTTCGAATCGAATCATCTAACAAAACAGTGCCAAATGTTTTTTTGATCTTAATTATTGTCGAACCATTATGTCATCGTGATTTCGTTGTTTCCATACCAATCACTAATCTGTTCTCGCTTATTATCCCATCCAACCCTCCCGATCTAGGTTCCTGTATTGTATTGCCTCTGCTATGTGATGGGATCTAATATTTTCCGATTGATCCAGATCAGCTATGGTACGTGATACTTTCAAAATTCTGTCGTGAGCGCGGGCAGATAATCCCAGCATATCCATAGCCTTCCTCAACAACGCCTCACCGGCAGCGTCAAGTTTGCAGGTTTTTCGTACTAATCGACTATCCATCTGTGCGTTCGAGAATATCCCCGGAATGCCTAAATATCTATGCGCCTGTTGCTCTCTGGCTAGAAACACCCGCTCCCGAATGGACTTGGATGACTCTCCATATTCAAATGTCATTAATTCATTATAGGGCACTTTGCGCACCTCGATGTGAAGGTCAATCCGGTCTAAAAGCGGTCCACTTACTTTGCTCAAGTATCGTTTCATTTGTAATCGATCTGTTGTTGAGGCCAGATCCGGATCTATCCAGTCGCCGGAGTGAGATGGGTTCATCGACGCTACCAACATCACCCTCGACGGATAATTAACGTTCATCTTTGCCCGTGAAATCGAAACATGTCCGTCTTCTAATGGTTGCCTTAACACCTCAAGAGCGGTTCGCTTAAATTCAGGTAATTCATCTAGAAAGAGTATTCCATTGTGAGCAAGGGATATCTCCCCAGGCATAGGAACGCTTCCTCCGCCAACAAGTGCAATATCAGATACCGTATGATGAGGTGACCGAAAGGGACGCGTTGTTACTAAGGCCCCACTTTTAGTGGTTAGTCCCGAAACAGAGTGAATTTTCGTTGTTTCGAGTGCCTCCTGTAACGATAATGATGGCAAAATGGACGGCAAACGTCTCGCCATCATAGTTTTACCAGAACCGGGAGGCCCGACCAAAATAATATTATGCGCCCCGGCCGCCGCTACTTCAAGTGCACGTTTTACATTCTCCTGTCCCCGAACATCAGAAAAGTCAGCTAGCTGATGCTTTGAACCGGCTGAGAATATTTCATCCAGGTTGGCAACAACATTTTTTCCATATTCTGGCATTGCTAACCAGCGACAAACCTCATTCAACGACTCAAATCCATAAACCCTTATTCCATCAACCACTGCGGCTTCAAGAGCATTCGATTGAGGGACAATCAGGTTCTTGAAACCCTTTTCCCGCGCAGCGAGGGCTATTGGCAGTACACCTTTAACCGGACGCAAGCTTCCATCTAAGGCAAGTTCTCCAAGAACGACAGAGTCGTCCAGGTTTATATTCCTCAGCTGACCAGACGCCACCAATAATCCCACAGCAATGGCCAAATCAAACGCACTTCCTTCCTTGGGTAAGTCTGCCGGAGCCAAATTTACCGTAATCCGTCCCCTTGGAAACTCTTTCAAGCTGTTCTTTAACGCCGCTTCAACACGGTTTGATGACTCACTAATTGCCCTGTCTGGTAATCCGACCAGGAAAAATTTCGGAAGTCCAAAGGCGACGTTCGTTTCTACAGTAATAATATGCGCATCAACTCCAAAAGTGGTAGCGCAAGGTACGGTTGCAAGCATGTATCTTAATTTAGTATCGTTCGTACTATATAAGAGTATAAAAACAGCGAAATCTTACAGAATGCGCACAAATTTCACGTTAAAAGGAGATCAATATGTCTAAAACTATTATTGAAGAGTTTATTGTAACCGCCGAGAATCTGGTTGAGCGCGTTCGTGAACTTATTAAAAAAGGAAGTATTCGCCGCCTAATGATTAAAAACAGCAATGGCGAAATAATCATAGAAACCCCTCTTACTATAGGTGCGGCCGGAATCGGCGGACTCATCATCTTGGCACCGTTCGTTTCTGCAGTTGCTTTTATCGCACTGATGATTTCAGAAGCCACAATTGTGGTTGAGCGGGATGCTAGCTATGACGAAAAAGAAGTAGAAGCCGACGATATTGAAGTAGTGGATGAGAACTAGCCGGGTTCAATCCGATCTATTGACGGTACATACAACCGCATATGGCGCAGCTCTTACTCATTTCCATCTGAACAAAAACGCCGAACCCACAAGTTGAAACCAAGCTTTCTAGGCATAAAAAAAGTCCGGAGCGACAAAACGTCCCGGACTTTTTTATAATATCACAATCTAGTAGAAACTATACGTTCTGAGTAGCTTCCACTGGGTGTTCTTCCAACCAACGCTCAGCATCAATTGCAGCCATACAGCCTGATCCGGCTGCGGTCACTGCCTGACGATAAACATGATCCTGGGCATCTCCACATGCAAAAACACCCTCAACATTCGTATACGTTGTTTTTGCTATAGTCTGAATGTAACCCGTTTCATCCATATCGAGCACGCCTTTAAACAAATCGGTGTTCGGTTTATGTCCAATAGCTAGGAATACACCGGTAACATCTTCCAGAATTTCCGACTTGCCCGTTTTGATATTCTTGAGCTGAACTCCCTGAACCACGTTGTCTCCGAGTACATCCTCAACAACGCTATCCCATTTTACTTCCACTTTGGGATTATCAAACAACCGCTGCTGCATCACTTTCGAAGCACGAAATTCATCTCGTCGGTGAACAACAGTTACTTTGCTGGCAAATTTTGTAAGGAAAGTGGCTTCTTCCATTGCGGTATCACCACCGCCAATTACAACAACATGCTCGTTACGGAAGAAAGCGCCGTCACAAGTTGCGCAGGCTGTTACGCCTTTGCCGCGGAGTCGCTGTTCGTTCGGAAGTCCCATCCATTTGGCTGATGCGCCCGTTGCTACAATTATTGACTCAGCAAAAAGTTCATGCTGCTCGTCTACTACGAGTCGGAAAGGTCGCTTAGTAGTATCGACCTCCGTTACCATTCCCCAGCGGCAATCGGCTCCGAATCGGGTGGCTTGCTCGCGGAAATCCTGCATCATTTTGGGCCCCATAACGCCCTGGGGATAACCGGGAAAGTTCTCAACATCGGTCGTTGTGGTTAGCTGTCCACCAGGTTCCGGACCTTCAAACACAATGGGAGCCAAATCAGCCCGTGCTGCGTATAATGCCGCCGTTAACCCGGCCGGACCACTTCCAATTACCACTACTTTAAACGTTTTTCCTTTAAAATTACTCATTTTAAATCAAATTTAGATTCATATTTATTTTTGGTAAAGATACGGTTTTTATCAGAACGAATTGTCGATTGAGGCTGTATGTGCATTAAGCTTTTGTAAAATAATAATACATGTAGATACAAGCTAGCGCTGACCAACCATACGAACAATTAGCCTTCAATTAACGGTCTCATTACGGACCGATCTTCGCGTCTAGACTAAA